>JBBSWW010000001.1:0-3059 GCA_038046085.1 Nanobdellota archaeon
AATTTCTCTTTTGCAAATTCTTTTATTCTTTCTAATAAACTTTTTTTCTCTTCTGTTTTCTTTAGTTCTTCAAATAATTTTTTATGTTCTTTGCTTAATTTCTTTGGTATTATTACATCTGCTATTACAAATATATCTCCTCTTCCATATCCATCTACATATGGTACTCCTTTTCCTTTTAATCTGAAATTAGTTCCTGACTGTGTTCCCTCTGGTATTTTGATACTTAATTCTTTATCTAAAGTAGGAATTTTTATTTCATCTCCTAATACTGCTTGGCTTATTGTTATTGGTACTTCTAATATTAGATCATATTCTCTTCTTTTGAATATTTCGCTTGGTTTTACTCTTATTACTACATATAAATCTCCAGGTGTGCTTCCTCTTACTCCTGCCTCTCCCTCTCTGCTTACTCTTAATTGTGATCCATTATCTACTCCTGCTGGAATATTTATTTTTATTTTTCTTTGTTGTTTTGTTCTTCCTGTTCCTTTACATTGTTTGCATGGATCGCTTACTGTTTTTCCCTCTCCATGGCATGTATTACATGCTGTTACTTGTGCGAATGTTCCGAATGGTGTTCTTTTTGCTATTCTTACCTGTCCTGCTCCTTTACAGGTATCGCATGTCTCATATTCTCCACTCTCACTTCCTGTTCCTTCGCAGTTTTCACACTCTGTTAATTTTTCTACATGTATCTCTTTCTGTGTTCCTAATACTGCTTCCTCAAAATCTAGATACATATCATATCTTAAGTCGTTACCTCTCTTCTGTCTTTTTCTTCCTCCACCTCCGAAGAACATCTCAAATGGATCTCCTCCGAATACATCTCCGAAGATATCATTTACATCAAATCCTCTGAATATATCATCTTGTGAATATCTCTGCTGGAATCCTGTCTCTCCGTATTGGTCATATTGTGTTTTCTTTGTATCATCTGATAATACTGCGTATGCTTCAGAAATCTTCTTGAACTTTTCAGATGCTCCCTCTTCTTTGCTTACATCTGGATGATACTTTTTAGCTAATGTCTTGTAAGCTTTTTTTATCTCCTCTTTTGAAGAAGTTTTGCTTACTCCTAGTAAACTATAGTAATCTTCTGCCATGATTATTAAAAAAATAAAAATTTATAATGAGGTTTTACTTTTCCTCATCATTTATTACTTCTGCGTCAACTACTTTATCTTTTTTCTTCCCGCCTACTTCGTGGTCTTTTGCTTTTTCTTCTTGTTTCATTGCTTCTTGATAAAGTTTTGCTGACATTTCATGTAATTTTTTATTTACATCTTCCATCTTTCTTCTTAACATTCCTGTCTCATTGTTTTTTATCAAGTCTTTCAATTCATTCTTATCTCTCTCAATGTCAACAAGTTGTGTTTTATCTACTTTTGACCCAGCGTCTTTAACAGATTTTTCTATTGTATAGACTAGTGCTTCTGCTTCGTTTTTGGTCTCTGCTGCTTCTTTTTTCTTTTTATCTTCTTCAGCATAGTTCTCAGCATCTTTCTGCATCTTTTCTATTTCCCCTTTGTCTAATTTTTGGTTTGCAGTTATCTTGATGCTTTGTTCTTTTCCAGTTCCCATGTCTTTTGCATGTACACTTACTATTCCGTTTGCATCTATATCGAATGTTACCTCAATCTGTGGTACTCCTCTCTGCGATGCGGGTATTCCTACTAAGTCGAATTTACCAAGTGCTTTGTTATCAGCAGCCATCTCTCTTTCTCCTTGTAGTACATTTATTGTTACAGCTGTTTGATTGTCCTCTGCTGTACTGAAGGATTGAGATTTCTTTGTTGGTATTGTTGTATTTCTTGGTATTAATGGAGTTCTTATTCCACCTAATGTCTCAATTCCTAATGTCAATGGTGTTACATCTAATAATAAGATGTCTTTTACCTCTCCACCTAATACTCCTGCTTGAACTGCTGCTCCTAGAGCTACACATTCCATTGGGTCTATTCCTCTCTCAGCTTTTCTGTTTAGAGTTTCTTCAACAAACTTTCTTACCATTGGCATTCTTGTTGGTCCACCAACTAAGATTATTTTATCAATTACATTTATCTCTAGTTTTGCATCTTTTATTGCCTGCATTAATGGTTTCTTGCATCTTGATACAATTGGTTCCATTAACTCTTCTAATTTTGCTCTTGTCATTTTCATCTGCAAGTTGTTTGAGCCTTGTACAAATGGTAAATTTATTTCTGTCTCCATTGTTGTACTTAATTCTATTTTTGCTCTCTCAGCTGCTTCTCTAATTCTTTGTACAGCTGTCTTGTCTTCATTCAAATCTATTCCTGTTTCTTTCTGGAATTCTTTTAATATGAAGTTCATTAATACTAGATCCATATCAGTTCCACCTAATTGTGTGTCTCCTGATGTTGATTTTACTTCGAAGATTCCATCTCCTAATTCCATTATTGTTACATCTAGTGTTCCTCCACCTAGATCAAATACTAAAATTTTAGATTCTTTGTCTTGCTTGTCTATTCCGTAAGCTAGTGATGCTGCTGTTGGTTCATTTACAATTCTTATTACTTCCAATCCAGCTATCTGTCCTGCATCTTTTGTTGCTTGACGTTGATTGTCATCGAAGTATGCTGGTACTGTGATTACTGCTTTCTCTACTTTTTCTCCTAAGAATTCTTCTGCATCTTTCTTTATCTTTTGTAATATGAAAGCTGAGATCTGTTGTGGTGTGAATCTTTTTCCTCTTATATCATATGTAAATCCAGTTCCCATCTTTCTTTTTGCAGCCATTATTGTACCCTCTGGGTTTGATACTGCTTGTCTTCTTGCTGGTTCTCCAACTAACATCTGTCCATCTTTTGTTAATCCCACTACACTTGGGAATGCTTTTCCGTATAATGATGTTCCCTCTGCACTTGGTACTATTACTGGTCTTCCAGCCTGCATTACTGCTGCTGCGGAGTTTGACGTCCCCAAATCTATTCCTATTATTTTACTCATTTTAAATTCCCCCGTATCCTATTGTTGATTTTACATAACTTACTTTATTTGCTGATCTTAATGAATCATATCCACCTTTCATCTTACCA
>JBBSWW010000002.1:0-44103 GCA_038046085.1 Nanobdellota archaeon
ATTCACCATCAGAAACATTACAGGGAGAGATATCAATAATAAATGCAACATTAAATAGGGAATTGACAACAAATAATATTAAACTCATTGATAATAATGGAAATAATATATTCCTGTCTAAAAATTTCTTGAAAGTAAATAATACATATATGTTCTATTTTGATCTTCCACAGATAAGCGGAGAATATAACTTAATACTAAATGATTTTTATTATACAAAAGATGGAGTGATAACAAAAGGTGAGATAAAGAAAACAGTAGTAATAATAAATTCAAGCAATAGTGTAAGCATAAAACCTGGATTCTACTATAACAAACTAAAATCATATGAAGAGGCAAAATTTAGCCTTACAATAAAAAATAATGGAAATTCAAGCGAGAGTTTTGAGATAATAGATAATGAATACATAAAGGCAAATATAAAAAAATTCAATATAGCAAGTAAACAGAGCAAAATACTAGAGATAAGCACTACATTATTCAATAAAAAAGAGAGCAATATAAAGACACAATTAGAAGTAAAATATACAACAGGAAATTATCAAATACCCGTAATAATAGAGAGAACAGGCATAACTACAATAACAAATAATACTAACATAACAATAAATGAGACAAAACCTTTGATTGTATCATATAATAATGCATTAATATTAAATGATGAGTTCGGAGCTGAATTACCATTAATAAAATTAAAATCAAATGCCAATGTGACATCGTATGCAAACTTAACATTAAAAAATAAATTAAATGTGAAATTAACAGACATAACTGTAAAATTAACAAATAACCTAGAAGATATCATACAAGTATATCCTGTAAGAATAGATGAGATAAATGCTAATGGGGAACGTACATTATTAATAACTGCAAATAAAAATAAGAACCTTGCAAAAAATTATACTGGAGAGATAGAATTCAAAAGCGAAGAGGGAGCAATATTAAATATACCCTTCACAATAATACTGAACACTCCTAAAATAACAATTACACAATCAAATACTACACTTAATAATACAAGAAATAATGCTCCAATAAATGAGATAAAAAAAGATAATACAAGCAACTTCTGGATATATGTTATAATCTTCTTTATAGCATTGATGATATTAATATTCTATGTATACAGAAAGGGAAAACCAAAAGAAAAAGAGTTCAATGAATTCATAGAAAGAGTAAAAAGAAGACAGTAATCATTTATTATCTTTCAGTTCTTTATTAGCTTCGTTAAGATTATGAAGCATAAGATTAAGACTGTGAAGCCTTCTCAACATCTCACCAAGACCATTATTCATCTCATTTGAGGATAAAACAATCTTTTCAGCATCAATAATCTGCATCTCAGAAGGAAGATATTCATAACAGAAGTTCAAAAGCTTCCCAAGATCAAAAAACTTCAGTTCTACTTCAACATGTGCTGCGTAAATATTTTCTTTAACAAGTTCAGCACTATTAGGTTCTTCTTTAATTATAGTAATGCCATTCTCTTTCTTCAAATTTTCTAAAACTTTCTTAGAGATCTCATTAACATGATCTTCAGGATGACCTATCACTTCTATTATTGCTCTTGCAGTAAATACCATTTTTCAAGTTCTTCAGTAAAGGGTTTTTATTAAACATGAAAGCCAAAGTAATAACCAATATCACTCCAAAGAATGGATATAATACTAATTTCTTGGCCTTAATCCCTGCTGAATTATAAACCTCAATACTAGGTGTTTCGGGAATATTTATATTACTTTCGGATAGGTTCTCGTAAGAAATATCGTCGTCAAAAACTGTATCTACTAAGTTCATCTCCGAAGAGAGATTAAGAGATGATGTTGTTATGTTCATCTTGCACTTATTTATCAATTCAAACTTGACTGAGTTGCTAAAATCACCAAACAATGATGTGAACGTATAATTTCCTGAAATAATGCTGCAATCATCAGGTATCAATATATCTGGTTTTATTGTATAATATTCAAAATCATAAGGTACTGAGATATTCATCCTTGGAGTAATATTAATAATTTCAAAATAGACAAACTGATCAATCATATCTCCAGTGTATAATTCTATTGTAGGCCTAATAGTGTCTCCTAAAGATGCTTTTTTATCAGTGCCAAGATAAAAACTTGTAATATTAATTTCAGGAGTATTACTTACGGGAACGAAAACAGATAGTTGCCTAGATGAGATAATATTCCCAGAATTGTTAGAACAATTAACTAATACAAGTTCGTTCATAATTGTAATATTCTTGGGTCTTGTAAAACTTGGAGTGTAACTTTTTATATTAAGATTAGTAGTGTTCACTTTTTCTTTAATAATATTATGATCTAAATCTTCTATCCAATATTGGATTATGAAATCCTTTGACTTATCACTAAGGTTATTATAGAAATTAATCCTTTCAGAGTTATTATAAAATAATTTATCAGTGACTAAAGATATACTAACGTTGCAAGTATCTATAATTGTAGTATTCTGTATACAATCATGAGCATATACTACAGGCATCATGAATATCAATAAGATAAGTATTTTTTTAAGCATGAACAATAAAATAACATCAAGAATTAAAAAGCCTTTAGCAATATTTCCTGAAGGATATACAAAAAATACAGAAAATCAATTGTTTGTAGGTTTTCTCTTAATCAAATAATGCAACAGGAAGAATAACAATACTGAAATGAAAACTAATTCAAACAAGGAATTATAATTAATATTAGAACGGTAAATTATCACCTTATCAAGACTTTCAGAAGCAAGAGTCAGAGGGGAATTAAAACCTATAACCCTCATGAACTTTGGCATAATCTCGAATGGGAAAAATAAACCGCTAAGGAAGAACATAGGCAATCCTACAACTAAAGATGTAAGAAGAGCTGTATTCTCAGTGCTTGACAATGCACCTATAACAAGTCCTATAAGAATAAAATTAACTGAAGCCAAAACAAGTATAGAAAAAACACTTAATGAGAAAACCAAAGGAGAGCTAAAAAGCGCTGATATGAAGAACATCACAAATAATTCTATAGCACATATCATTATGAAATAAATCACTTTAGTAATTATGAATGTTGAGATAGAAGTCGGACTCAATAATGTCCTTGCAAGAGTACCAGTATTCCTTTCATAAACAAGATGAGTGGATGATGATAATGTTATTGTAAAAAGCAAAAGCATCAAAATCAGACCACCAGCTAAAAACTGGAAATAAGTCTTATTACCGAAAACAAAATTCTCATCAAGAGAGACAGCACGGATAATAGACTTTGGATCCCTAGAAGTATAGACATCAAGAGCAGCTGAAGTCTCTCTAAGCTCATTCTCTATAGTTATTATATTATCAGTGAATTCATAAGCAGAAGCATTTATCTCAATAATATCAGCCTTTAATTTATTTTTAGATGACTGCATAAGTGAGACCTGTTCCTGCAATGAACTGATATTTGCGTTTTTCAAAGCATTTTCCCTAGATCTCAATCTTGAAGATAAGACACTAAGCTTTGATGTCATATTCCTTATCTTATTACATTCAAAACTATTGAATGAACATGAAGCTGAATAATTCTTCAAAAGAGCAACTGAACTATCAAGATCATTAGAGATATCAATATCAGTATATGCAAGAGTCTGATTAAGATCATATAAAGTCTTATCTAATCTATTATCATTAACTCTATCTAATGCATTATTTATCTCATCTAAATCCTGCTGAGTCTTAATAGCTGATTCTTTAGCTTTTTCAAGACTTGGAAGTATAGACTTTATCCTCTCATTCAGAGAATTCAGTCTAACCCACGCTTTATTGATAAATTCTGTGCCAATCTTCTCATTCAATTCCTGAACAAGAGCTTTAAGAGCATCTGAGGCTACTAAAGATGTCTGAGTCTTAGAATTATCAATATAAATCTTTATTTCAGTACCCTCACCATTCTCAATATCAGAAGTGAAATTTTTAGGTATCACAACAGCAGCCCGGAGCTTACCATTATGAACACTCTTAACAGCAAGGGATTCACAATTACCTGATAATTTTACAATCTTAAACAAAGGAAGATCCAGTTCAATAGGATTGTTATCAAGATTACATAAACCGAGATTAATACCACTAAAAGACTTAGAGGTAGAAGAGAGACTGAAAACATTACCAAGAATAAATAATATGAGAGCAGGAGCTACAATAGTAAGAATAAGATTCTTCTTATCCCTAGCGAAAAGCTTCAGGTCTTTTTTGATAATCTTAAGAACTTTCATTTACAATCTTTACAAAAGCCTCCTCCAAAGTCTTACCATATTTTTTCTTGATATTAGCAGGAGTATCAATAGTAACAATAGAACCTGCTTTCAAAATTGCAATCCTGTTACATAATAAATCTGCTTCGTCAAGATAATGAGTGCAGAAAAGAATTGATATACCAGATTTCTGAATCTTTTTAATAACTTCCCATAAAGCCCTTCTAGAGACTGGATCTACACCAGCAGTAGGTTCATCAAGATATAACATCTTAGGGGAATGAATCAAAGCAATAGCCAAACTTAAACGACGCTTCATACCACCAGACAAAGAACCTGCAATAGCATTTTCCTTAGATTCTAGCTGCAATAATTGTAATAATTCCTTGTAACGTTCCTTGAATTGTTTCCTAGGAATCTGGAACAAAGATGCGAAATATTCTAAATTTTCGTAAACAGTAAGTTTATGATAAAAAGTATCATCCTGAGGAACCCAGCCAATAAGTCGCTTAATTTTATTCTTATTTTCAATACTAATATTATTAATCAAAACCTCACCAGATGATTTATTATGAAAACATGTAAGGATCTTAATCAAAGTAGATTTACCAGCACCATTAGGCCCTAAAATGCCTAAAGTTTCATTTTCTTTAATATCAAAACTAATACCCTTTAAGGCAAAAAAACCACTATAGTCTTTTTTAAGATTTTTAATACTAAGCATAATGTTAATTTAGACTTTAAAGTATATAAATTTAAGTGTGAAAAATTTTTAGTATTTAATGAAAGATTTCTGGAAATTCCTTGCTAGCTAATATGAATTTTAAATGTTTATATCAAATAAATGGATATTTTAACTTTTAAAGATAGATATGGAACAAGTATTTATTTAAGTGATGAGAGGTGGAAGCATATAACTAGTGAGCATCCAATAGTTGCTAACAAAATTGAAGAAATAAGAGAGACATTATTGAATCCAACAACTGTAATGAATAGTTATTATGACTATAATGTAAAATACTATTATAAATATCTAAAACAAGAGAAAAAATATTTACTTGTTATAGTAAAATATTTAAACAAAACAGGCTATATAATAACAAGTTACCATGTTGATATAATCAAAGGAATAAAATGAAAAATAAACTAAATATTAATTATGATGAATTTGGAGATGTCTTAGAAATAAGAATAGGAAATCCTACAGTAAGTTACATGAAAGACTTAGGTAAAGATATCTTTGAGAGAATAGATGAAAAAACAGGAGAACTGAAAGGATTTGTAATAGTCAATTTTAAAAAAAGATCAAAGAATACTATAGAAATACCAATATCTATTAATTTAGAGACTGCTGCTTAAAAAAATAAAATTAAGGCTTCCCAATAAATAATCTCTTAAGAGAGAATTTCTTCCAGGACTTTTCCTTGATCTTAAGCTTATGCTGAACTTCATTTTCTAAAGCATCCATAGATTTATGTACAGATTTAGCTAAATCCCAGTCACCGCCTTTTTCAGTATCTTTATTAGACTGCTTGAAAGTATTCTTAGAAGACCTCAAAGTCAAATTAATATTAAATCTTTTCCTAGACTCTTTTTTTAAAACTTTAATATATACTAATAATTCTGAATCTTCATTTAATAATCTTGCAACCTTAGGGAAATGTTTTTCCATAATACTCTTCAAAGTAAATTGTTCATCTTTAGACAAGTCATTCAAACCAGAATAATTTATTTTACTAACCATTTTTTATTTCCTCCTTAATCAAATCACTAAATTTAAGACCTTTAGTATTAGCCAGTTCAAAAGTGACTACATGCATGTTATTTGATTTACTCTTATTTAATTGTTCTGGTCTAAGAAAGAACCAACCTTTGTTATTAAATTTAATACCGAACCAAGCTTCAGCTCCGAAACGAGAAGAGAAATCTAGAATTTGTTGAACTTCTTCAGGATACAAGTATTTAGAAGATGCCTTGACTGCTTTACACTCTATTGCTAATTTACGACCACTATTACCTGCTAAAACATCTGGATTAGGATCAGCTGTCAGACCAGAACCAGCAACACGAATAGCACCCCACAACTTAGTGTCGTTAAACATATGAACTAATTCTCTTTCGGCTGCAGACCCCTTTCTTTTCACTTTTTTTTACCTCTTATAATATTGAAAAAGACTCTTGAGTTTTTAAGGTTTTTGTAGAATTTTAGTTATATTTTGTAAAGTATTCAAAAATTCTTAAATAAGGCTTATAAATTTCAGTATATATTATAATTAAGTAAAATTAATATAGTACTATAGCACTATAGTTTTATGACAACTACAATACAAATCGGAGATGATACATTGGAACTATTGAAAAGATATAAGGAACAATGGAAGGCAGAAACATATGATGAGGTAATTAAGAAATTTATGACAATGAAAATTACAAATAAAAAATCATTTAGAGGGTATTTAGGTAAGAAGGATATGAAATTTGTAATGAAAGATTTAAGAGATAAAAAGGACAGGTTATAAAATGTTATTTATAGATTCTTCAGTTTGGGTGGCTCATCTATTTGAGAGCAGCATGGAAGCAAGTTCTATAGTAGAAAGTGAAAATTTATTGTTTACTTCTTTGTTAAGTATTTTTGAAATAAGAAAAAAATTAGTTAAAGCAAATTGTGATATAGAGATGATTAACAATTCTATTAATTATATAAAAGAAAAATCTATAATTGTAACCTTAGAAGAAGATATTATAAACTCTGCAGTTAATTTCTCAATTAAATATAATCTTGGCGCTTTAGATGCTCTTATTTATGCAAGCACTATTATAATAAAAGCACAACTTATCACTGCAGACAATGATTTTAGAAATTTAGAAAATGTAAAAATAATAAAAAAATAAAAATAGACTTATAAGTCCCTAGGCTGAATTGTTGATCTTTTATTTTCTTTAGCTCTTTCACAAGCTTTCTGTATTAATTTTTCAACTTCAACACTTAAAGCATCAGCGAAATCACCTGAAACATTCATGTCCTTAGCTACGTCTTTTATCTTACTTCTCACAACTAATAATTCACTCATTTTATTATCCCTCCGACTCTAATAAAAAATAACATTTTTAAGCTATTTATAAAGTTTTAGATGTTGTTTCTAAAGAGTTAATATATAATTAATCAATAATTCTTAAGAAGATTAACAACTCTCTTAGGTCCTATAATGTTTATGAAACTAGCTAGTTTGGGTCCTCTTTCTTTACTTATTAAAATCCTGTAAATTAAATTGAAGAAACCTTTAATCTCAAGAGATGATTCTTTCATGATATTATAAAATTCATTATGCAACTCTTCATCTGAAAGTTTTTTAGATTCCAAAACGTCAATCAATAATCTAACAGCTTTCTTTTCATTATCATCTAAATTAATCTTAGGAGATTCTGAATTGATCCTAAACTTGAATTCATCAGGAGAATATTTTTCCAACCAATTAGCAATGCATTTAGTCCTGTTGATTATTCTTGATTTATCAAACTCATTATGCATAGCATCCTTGAAATAATCATGGACTTTACTTAGATCAAACTCATGAACTTGAATCAGATTAATCAAATGCCTAATAGGAGGCTGAATAGGAAGACTCTTAGGGAGTTTCATACATGATAGTTCATACATCCTTTTTTCTTTTTCTACTAAATCCTCTGACATCTTGGAAACATCTTCCTTGTTAAAGTAAATCCTTTCATTCTTATCAAACTCTTCGTAAATATTCAGAACATCAAGATCAAAAGATATAGCGAATTCAGTATTAGGTCTTGTACTTGCAAATAACCATCTAACTATTTCAGGTTCATAAACTTCAAGGACATCATTTAAAGTAATAACATTGCCTGATGAACTAGAGATCTTTCCACCTTTGCCTTTAATTGATATGAAATCATACATGACATATAATGGGGCTTGCCAGCTGTAAATTTTAACAATATCCTTAGCAGTATCAAAAGAACCCCCAACAGTAGAGTGATCCTTTCCACCTGGTTCGAAGTCAACCTTCTCATAATTCCAACGATAAGGCCAGTCAACTCTCCATACTAATTTTATAATACCCTTTTTCCTTATATCAAAAGAGTCTTCATGATTACATAAACCGCACTTGTAAGAAACTGAATAATCATTATCATAATCTGTAATCTTAGTCTCATCTCTATTACACTTTTCACAAAAAATAGATGCAGGATACCAATCACTCTCTAAAGGTTCTTCCCTATATTTATCAAGAATATTCATAATATTTCTTCTGTTTTGTAAAGCTAATTTAATTCCTTCAGCATAATCACAATTCCTATATTTTTTAGCTTGGTGAATAAATTCTGGCTTGATACCAACTGAAGGTAAACTATTTTCAAATTCTTTTTCATGATGTTCAGCATAAGAATTATGACAACCGAAAGTATCTGGAGTATCAACAATAGGTTTTCTCAAATATTGAGTCAGGATTTCCTGCTTAGGCATGTTCTTAGGTACTTTCCTGAAAACATCATAATCATCCCAAGAGTAGATGAAACGAACATCCTTGCCTTTATCCTTTAAAGCTTTAACAACTAAATCAGTAGTTATAACTTCACGAAAATTACCAATATGGACAGTACCAGAAGGAGTAATACCTGAAGCGCAGACATAAGAATCCTTATCATTGTTCTTGATTAAATTTTCAGCTGCCAAATCAGCCCAATGAATCTCCTTAGATGTCCTTTCCATAAAGCAAAATGAATGATAATTATATAAAAAGCTTTCTTGAAATAAAAATTCTGAAAAAACTGAAAGATTTACGGAAAATCCTACTAAGCAGTATTTAATTTTGAATTAATTGTTAATCTATGGATTCAATTTTTGAAGATAAAATCGGCAGAATAATACTCTTGCCTGCTGATAGAATAAAACATATCTATAAACATCCAGAGATGCAAAATAGAATATATCTTGTAGAAAAAACTATTAGAGAATATGATTTTATAGAAGAAGATTTAAATATAAGCAAATCTATATATTATTATAAATATTTTAAAGAATTTAAAAGAAATATAATGGTTGTTGTTAAATTAAAAGAAAATTGTGGATATATATTAACAGCTTATATGGTGGAAAAATGAAAACTAAAAAATTAACACTGCATTATGATGAAGAAGGAGACTATTTAGAAGTAACTATAGGAAAAATAAGAAAAGGATATTTCAAAAAAGTAAAAAATGATTATTTTGAAAGAATAGATGAAAAAACAGGAAATGTTGTTGGTTATACAATATTTAATTTTACTAAGAAAAAAGAATTTAATGAAATAGAATTGCCAATAACAAAAGAAATGGTTGCTTAACAATGAATTCAAAGATTTCAAAAGACAAAAATGAATATGGCATTAGTGAAAAGGATATGAAGAAACATAATATAACTCTAGAAGATATCAAAAAGTTTAAGAAACTTATAAAAGGTCATGAAGAATTATTAAAAGCAATAGGAAAAATGTAATTATTTCTTAAAAATCATAATATAAAATCTAGAATTCCCCATTGTAATTGGAACTTCATTAATTTTCTTGAACTTATATTCATTGGAATATTTTTCAATCAATTCTTTTTTAGGAGTCAATAATGTAATAGTCCCTCCTTTTTTTAATATATATTCTGAGTTATAGAAGAATTCCTTGTAAATCTTTTCTACGTTCTTTTCAGGAAGATTGTTAGATGGGTAAATCGGGAAAGTTATTATCTTATCAACAGATTTTTCTTTATATTTTGTATCAAGCCATTCAATCTCCAACCTTGTGAAATTAATATATTTATTAACAGCAGCTATCTTAGCATTTATCTCTGCAGCTCTCAAGTTATTCTGCATATTATCAGAACATATTATAGAAGTTTTTTTCAATTCTTTTATCTTATCTTTGAATTCTATCTTGAATAATTTATTAAACAATAATTTTTCCTTAATATTTATACAGTTAGGAATATTTCTAAAGAACAATACTGCTTCAATAGGTATTTCACCAGAACGTGAGAAAGGATCCAATATTGAATCTTCTACATCTGCAGATGAAATTCTCAACATTGAATAAGCAACTACCGGGTTAACTGAAGATGCTAATAATTTAACCCTATATTCCCTCTTAGATAATTTAATACCGCAAAAATCAATACCTATAAAACACATATCATCAGAAATATCAAGGAAAATTGTTGTTTTAGCATCATCTAAATCTGCACTTATATCAAATTTTTTAGCAATAAATTCCCCAACAGAACGTTCAATATCCTGAGAGTTGAAAGCATGAGAACCCTGACGTTCACAACGGACAACAAAAGTGTCATCAAGATAAGGAAAATCTAAATCTTTAATATTTTTAAGAATATCATCAATATCTATGAAGTTGAAATTATCCAATAATAGAAATGCTCTTATAATACTCCTTGACCTATAAATAAACTCAGCAAGATCTTTTTCAGATTTAACATTAAAAGAAATATGACCTTTGTAAAGAACTTCTGATTTTAATTTAAGAATTTCCTTGATCTCTAATTGAGTAATAGATTCCAGACCTTCCAAAGTAACTGCTAAAGCTTTCATTTCACTCTAAAGGTATTAAACTCATTTTTATAAACCTGTTCATCAATCTGAATATTCTCAACTTTAGCATCCTTAGGGCCTATCCTGCAGAACTCAATTAATCTTTTTATCATGATATCATGACCTTCTACTAATATCTCTACTTTCTTGTCTTCAGTATTCTTAGTATAACCTTTAAGATTCAATTCAGAAGCTTTATCTTTTATAAAAGCTCTAAAGAATACTCCATTCACTTTGCCTGAAATAGTTAGTTTAACACGACGCATGAAATGAGAAGCTTTCTGACCTTTATTAAATTTTTTATCCCGCTTTCTTAAACATTACTTTAAGGTTATCTAACTCTGATCTTTTTATCCTATAAGTTTCAGACCTTTGTCCTAAGTAACCTGGGTTTTCATAATGTTCTCTAAGATATTCTTCTAATCTTTTTATATCTGATATATCACTATTCCTTATCCCTATTATTATAGCTATGTTTCTCATTGTAAACTCAAGTTGTGGATCCTGGTCATTATCTAATATTCCTTCTATTGTAACAGGAGTTTTTGCACCTTTTCCTAATTCTGTATAGGCTTCTGTGATCTCTTGTAATTTTCTTAAAGCAACTTCATCTCCTGGATTTCTATCTGGATGATATTTATGTGCGAGTTCATAATACCTCTTTTTGATATCATCTTCAGAAGCAGACCTAGAAACTCCCAATAACTCGTATGGATCCATCTTCAATCTTTAGAAATTCTCTGTATTTAAAAATTGCTATCATAAAAAAATAAAAATAAAATAAAAAAGATTTAGTCGTTCTGAGCTAGTGCAAATATTGCTTTCAAAGCTGCAATAACTGCTGCTGGTATAACAAATACGCTAACTAGAGTCAATGTTCTAGCTAACCAGCCTAACCAACTTTCTAAACCTGCTGCCTGAACTGACGATGCCAATGCTGGCGCAGCTACTAATAAAGCTACACACGCTACTAAGAACGGTGTAATCTCACTACTGGTAATGTTCAATAAGCCTACTATCAATCCTAGTACAAGCAATAAACCAAAAACCCAAGCTTGAGTCATGTTTAAAACTCCAAGTACTACGGCTACTAAAAAGCCAATTATAAAGGCCCATGAACCTACCTTGTTAACCATATCTCCTTTAGCCATAATTCGAACACCTCCTAAGTGTTTAAGGCTATTTTGGAGTTTTTATTATATAAATGTTATGGCACCACTCTTTAGTGTTATATGTTCTATATGTTATATTTCTAAATTTTAGAATTATTTAAATTTTGAACTATCTGATTTTTTAATTAATTTTTCCCATATTTCATCATTCTTATTATCCCAGAATTCTTTCATTTTATGCTGCTGAATTTTATATAAGAACTTATTATAATTATCTTTTGATTTCATTTTAATTAAGATAAATCTACTATTATTTAATGTTTTATATTTTCTTTCCAATATAAATAGAATCTTTAGTCTCTAAAATCTTAACTCTGACAATAGAATTCAAAGGTTTATTACAATCAACAACAGTAACTAAACGATTATTATAAACACCAATCATCTCATCAGGCATCCAACCAGGCATAACTAACTTAACAGGAACAACATCTTCACGATTCATAACCAAAGGAATCCTCTGAGATTTTTTCATATTAAAATCAATAGGACCAAGTTTTAATTTATAATCAAATTCTTTTTCCCACTCATCTAACTTTTTATAGAACTTAAACCAGTTAATCATCTTAGTCTTCTTTTCTTTCCTAGAATACTTATATAATTCATATTTTTGAATAGAAATCTTACATTTCAATTCCTTAGCTAAATTAATCAATTCAGGAATTTCAGAATCATTAACACCTGGCAAATATACTGGAGTGATATTCAATTCAATTTTAGAATTAACAATCATTTTACAAGTTGCTCTTATTTTTTCAATATCATAAAATTTAGAACCAAATAATTGTTTAGAAAAATCCTCATCTAAAGAATGAATAGAAAGATTGATACGACCTAAACCTGCTTTCTCTAATTGAGCTATCTTAATAGAAGATAACAAAGTGCCATTAGATTGCATTGTTACATATTCAATACCTGGAATTTTTTTAACTTCTTTAATCAATTCAGCAATATAAGGATAAGCAGCAGGTTCTCCAACAGAATCAATATTAATCTGAGAGACATCATTATTTTTTAGTTTAATAGCTTCTTTAATCCAGTCTACTAGATAATCTAATTTAATCTCATAATTATAAGGATGAATATCAAAAGAATTAGCAGCAGTAGAACAGAAAGTACATTTCATATTACAATAAGTAGAAGCTCTAACCTGAAGAAGATTAGAACCACGATCAATAACACCAATATGAATAGCACCGATTAAAGGAATATTACTGGAACGATCAATCTTAATTAATCTATTACTAGGTTTAGACTCTTCAATTTCTATAAGTTTCATAAGCTAAAGTAAGAAGGGAAAATTAATAAATAGTATTCCTTTGGATGATTTATGGGATTTTGGGATTTTTTAAAGAGACGTTCTAATATTCTTATAATGGTTGGCACATTAAGTGCTGCTGTTATAGCAATTCATTATGAACCAATGATTAATAGAGAATATAAAACGCAAAGGTTGAATGAAGAAGCAGATCTTACAGGTTTGGAATTAATTAATAAAAAAATGAAAGAATTACAAGTAGATCAACAAAGAAAGCTTGCTATTATAGAAGATGTTGAAGATAATCTAGAAAAAGCTGAATCCTATAAAAGTGCAGGAAATTTTTCTAAATATTTATCTACACTAAAACTCCAGCTTCCTAAACTACAAAAGATGTCATTTGAAAATCACATTCCAATCCTAGAAGAACTAAAAGTAAAATTAGAATCTAATGAATTAGCATCAAAAATCTTTAAAGAACGTAATGATGAAAACCATTTTGATGATATGATAGGTGCTATCCGACTATTTGAAAAAAAGAGATTGTCACTTATTGCTGAAATAACTTCGAATTTAAATGATAATAAACCTTATCATTAGTATACTAAAACAGCAATAAAATTAATAAATCAATAACGAATTCGAAGAACTATGCTTTTAGGCAACTTAATAGGAAAAAGTGGTACAAATCAATTTAGTTTCTTAGTTAAAGAGAATGCCAAAAAATTCATGTATATACAAGTAAAACATCCAGAGGGATATACAATACTAGCGCAAGTAGTTGATATAAATAAAACAAATGATGAGACAACAGCAAAATGCAATATCTTGGGATATAGAGATGAGGCAGGAATATTAAAGAATCTTAGAACACCACTAGAACCAGGATCTGAAGTAACATTAGCAGATGATGAATTCATAAAAAAAATATTAGGATTAGATACAGAGAAGAATGGAGCATATATTGGAGTATTAGAAGATAGAGAAAATATAAAAGTATATCTTGATCTGAATAAATTATTAACAAAACACCTATCTGTATTGGCTAAATCTGGAGCAGGTAAAAGTTTTTTTGTCGGAGTCTTATTAGAAGAGATATTAGAGAGAAATGTCCCAGTAGTAGTAATAGATCCACATGGAGAATATTCAACATTAAAATATCCAGCAGAAAGAAAAGATACATTAAAAAAATTCGGAATAGAACCAAAAGGATTTGGGACAAGGATAATGGAATTCAGTCCTGATGTAGAAAAAAATCCTGAAGCAAGAGCATTAAGATTAAGCAATAAAAATTTAACAGGAAATGAACTGATGCACTTACTACCTGCAAAGTTGTCTGGATCACAAATAGGATTATTATATTCAGCATTAAGCGGAAATTCTGAATTAGATTTAGATCAGTTAACAATGAGCCTACAAGCAGAAGAGAACAATGCAAAATGGGCATTAATACATATAATAGAATATTTGAAAAAATTAAATCTATTCTCAGAATCATATACCAAAGTCAATGAACTAGTGCAAGTAGGAAAATGTGCTGTAATTAATCTAAGAGGAATACCAACAGAGATACAGGAGATAATAGTCTATAAAATAGTAAGTGACTTATTCAATGCAAGAAAAAACGGAGAGATACCACCATTCTTTTTAGTAGTCGAAGAAGCTCATAATTATATTCCAGAGAGAAGCTTTGGAGAGGTAAAAAGTTCAGCAATATTAAGACAGGTAATAGCTGAAGGAAGAAAATTCGGATTAGGGGTAGCAGCAATATCACAGAGACCAGCAAGAGTAGACAAGACAATATTATCACAATGTACAACACAAGCAATACTGAAAGTAACAAATCCAAATGACTTAAAATCAATAAGCTCATCAGTAGAGGGAATAACAGCAGAGACAGAGGGAGAGATAATAAATTTACATATAGGAACAGCAATGATAGTAGGAGTAGCTGACATGCCATTATTTGTACAGATAAGACCAAGAAAAACAAAACATGGTGGAGAGACATTAGATATCATAGGAACATTTGCTGGAACAAAAGTAGATGAAGAAAAAACTGGATTAGCAAGTTATATGCCAGAAGATGAAGGATTAATTAAAAATAAAAAAGAGGTAATAAATATAATAAAACCAAAAGTAAGCAAGGAAGATATAAAATTATTAGTAGATAAACCAATAAAAACATTGAAAACATTATTAGTCCCATGTGCATTATTAAACTGTAAAGAAGGGAATTTTACATATAATCTATTATTAAATCTAGAGAACGGACATGTAGTAAAAGACTATGAAAGAGGGACAGGAGAACAGATTATTAACAGATTAGAGAAACTTTCAGAGAAAGAGAATAAGATATTCTTAGCAATGGTGAAACAGAAAGAAGGATTTACAGCTGCAGAAGCATTTGCGAAATCAGGATTACAATTTTCAGAAGTATATGATGTAGTGAATGGACTAGTAAAGAAAGGATACTTGATAAAGACTGGAGATAAATTCAGCTTTAGCAACACAGTAAATTCATTGAATAAATTAAAAGATTATGCATGCTATGAAAAAAGTGAATTCGTAGGAATGGAATATGATGAGAAGAAAGAGACAAAATATAAGTTAAATGAGATGTTAGACTTCTTAAAGAAATATACAGAAGTAACTAATCATAAAGACTGTTATCTAATAAAATACGATGTAGAATTTGGGAAATAGAATTCTAAATTTTTGTAAAATTTTCAAAAATAAACACATAAACTTAATAAACTTTAATTACAATAAAATATTATGAAACAAACAAAGAGGAATGTAATAGGAATGGCTGGAGTTATAAGTACTGTACTTGGAATGACTGTTACTATAGCCAGCCTTGGTGAAGGAAATTATTGGCTATCAATTATAGCAGGATTATTCATAGTTTGCGGTCTATTGTTAGTGGCTTTAGCTTTAGGTGATTAAAATGAGATCAATAATAAGAAAAAATATTTTAGATCTAGAATATAATAAACAATTGCAATACTTAAATGCGTGCATAGTACTATTCTTTACTTATATAATAGGTGTATTAATAGCATTCTTTTCTAGACAGATATCACATAATAAAAATGATTTAATATCATTCTTTATTATTTCATTTTTTGTACTAGTGATAATATTATTTTTCCTAACTAATATAAAGATAAAAATGAAAAATATCGTAAACGAGATAGAAAAATTGAATTTATAATTTTTTATAGTGAGGATAAACTTCAGGATCCATAAATACTCTAGTAACTTTAAGAGCTAAACCTTTAGAGTTATTAGCAATTTCATCAGCACTCATTAAAGCCTGACCTAAACAAACTAATTCATTCTTCAAAGAGAAAACAGCAACTAAATCATCTTTGTTAATACATTTTTCATATTTTGAAATTCCTGGAAGAGAGAGATTCATACCGTGACATAAAGGATCAACAGCATTATCAGAAACCCAAACTTTACCTAAATGCTGCATAGCAAATTCAACTGGTTTGATTATTTTTTTAATCTCAACTTCATTACCTTCATTTAATAAAGTGAAAGCATCCTTAATATCTTGTAAAGAATACCATTCATTATCATTAAAAGGTCCTGCTTTAGTTCTAATTAATTGCTGCATATGAGCATGAGTCTTCAATAATTTACCCCAGTCATCACAAATCCTTCTAATGTAAGTACCAGCTTGGCAGCCAATAATAAAAAGAACATCCTGTTTTCTAATTTCTAAAATTTCCATATAATAAACTTCACGTTCTCTATACTCACGCTTAACAGCAGATTTCAAAGGAGGAAGTTGTGTAATTTTACCAATTAATTTATTTGCTGATTCTCTAATCTGCGATTCAGAAACAGGAGTGTGAAAATGCATAAGACAAACATATTCCTTACCAGCTTTCAATAAAGCATCCATAATCTTAGTAGCCTTATTTATTGATATTGGAAGAACACCACTGACTATTGGATCAAGAGTACCTCCATGTCCAAGTTTTTCAGATTCTAAAATCTTCTTTGCATAATCTGCAGCCTGATGTGAAGTAGGACCACTAGGCTTATTCAAAGATATTACACCACTATCAAGCAATTCTTTTATTGTCCTATTCTCAGGCTTTTTACCATACTTCTCACTTGTAACAGATTCTTTTTTAGTAATAACAGTGCGATCTTTAGTTTCCCAAGGTAATTTATTCATAGAACTAGAAGATTAAAAGAACTTATAAATGTTAATACTATTAAAATACTAAAATGTCTGGTAATGTATTCAAAAAATTTGTTAGTTTAAAAGAAGCAAAAAGGGAATTTAATGTTTATTTTTTACACGGTTTTGGACATTATGATCAATTAAGCCCATATAAAGGCTGGAAGGATCATTTAACTAAATTAATAAAAGAAAAACAGCATATAGCCTGTGTTACAATAAGGTATGAAAATTTATCTGACAGGCCATGGAGATTTATTGGTGCAGTACTTAGTGATGGGATTATAACAAATGCTCGTAGAAGAGATATGGGTTCTGGAAATATTGGAATAAGAACAGTAACAAGTGAATGGGATCTTAGAGATGCAATCATAAATAATGAAGGATATAATGAGATACATGTTTACAATCCTAAAATCTTTGGGCTATATTTAAAAATTAAACTTACTGAAGATGGAAGCGTGAAAAACTATAACTTAGATCAAATACATTTTGGTAACTTTACTTGGTTCAGAAGGAGTATTAAGAAAGCTTTTAATTTTACTTGGAAAAATAATGAATATACTGATTATCAGGATGTATATCAAGAAGCAGAAAAATATAATTTGAAAATATGTGGTTTAATAAACGGAAAACTTTACTCATTGGTCTATAAAGATCATAAGTTTTATCTTGGAAAAGAAATTAAACCAAAAGAAATAAAATGAAACAACAAAAAATTGTTTAAAGTAATCTTTAGAAATAATTGAAAAATATTAAAGAAAAATTAATTACTCTTTCTTACCAGATTCAGGAATAACCATTGAGATTTTTTCAGTATGCTGGAAAATCTGCTCATTCTGTTTAAGCTTCTTATTAGGCTGGTTAACATTCTTAGGACCATGCTCTTTCTTAGCGTCCTTAGATTCTTCATGAGCTTGTTCTTTACGCATTTCTTTATTATCAGTCTTAGATTCTTCTTTCTTAACTGAAGGTTTTTTCTTAGAATCTTTCTTATCTTCCTTAGTAATCACAGCAGCGAAAGGAACGTCAACTAATTCAACGAAACCAATACCGTCACGGACCATAGCATGAACTTTAACTCTGGTGGGAGGATTTGATTTACCTCTAGACCAGATCTGCAAATTTAACTGAGGACCAACATTAACTTTTTCAGTCTTCAAATGACGCACTATAAACTGTTTAACAGCTCTAACTGCTTTTGAAGATCTCTTATATATAGGAGCTTTCAAAAATTCTTTCCTTAATGGAATTGTAAATAGTTTTTCATCTGCCATGTTTATGCTCTTGTCTTAGTCCTTCTCCAACTTCTCTTCTTAGATGTATAACGAGCTGGGTGAATTTTTTTCATAGTTTTATTTATCTTTGGAATAACCCAGATAGGAGCCCAACGTGTCTGTTTTCCTTTCTTAGCTAAACGTAATTTCTTTGCTTTAGGTTTGAATCTTGCCATTACTTCCTCACATACCTGAATGAACTCTGCCTATTTTCGGGTTCTATTCTTACTAATAAATCTTTAAATTGCTGATCATTAATAACGTTCTTTATATGTCCTTCATTAACTAACTGGCAGATAACTGCAGATACTTGTAAAGCTTTTTCTGGATGAGCGGATTTTAAACTACCAAAACGAACCAATGCTTCTTGTGATAAATATTGTTTTGCCATGTTTTCCATCTCTAAAATCTGCTTTTTTAGTTTTTCGTTCTCCTCGTTCATCTTACTGCGCTTTTATCAACCAAGGACTTACCTTTAGGTGATATTATTCTTCCTTTATGAATACCATCTTTTTTGTTGATAACTAATTCAGCTTTCTCTAATTGCTGCATAACATTCCTAAGTATCTTACCTGAAGCTAAATAAAACTTAGCTGGTTTATGACCTCTACGTTTTCTTGAACCGTACTTAACTCTTAACTTAGCAACACCGATAGGACCTCTTCTATAGATTGTGATCAAAACAGAAGCTGATCTCTTGTAGAACCAATCAAGATCAACAGGAGGACGTTCTTTACCAGCACCAGTCTTTACAAAAATAGCCCAGTCTGGTGATTTAACCAAGGATTTTAAACTCTCGCTTAATTTTTCAATTGATTTTTGGATGTCTCCATCATTTATGCTTGCCATATTTCATTACGCTCCTTGCGGAACAAGTGAGATTATTATTAATCTCTATTAGATATTACATCTAAAGTAAGAAATGAGAAACTTGAGTCTTTTAAAAAGGTTTCGGACATGATTATGATATAATCCCTTACAGAAATTCTTATAAATCAATAACTGATGCATAAGAAACATGGGATTTTTAGATATATTCAAATCAAAGAGGATAGAAGAACCTGATACAGGTTATTTACAAAGTGCAAAGAATAATCTAAGGAATGCACATACACACATAAGCAAATTCTTAGAAGGAACAAAAGATTTCACATCAGCAAGAAGACATGAGGAACAATACCTGAACATACAACAGAGACTGCTTGAGATGAAGACACTGCTTGTTGAGGGAAATACATTAATTGATAAAAAAATAAAGAATGACATAACTTACCAGAGTGACAGATTAAAAAATACAGAACAATTAAAGAAAGCAGTCGAGATGATAATAAAAGAATTAAGAGAGGAGAATGCAGAAAAAGATAATGGAATAATAAAATTCTTAGAAGCAGAGATGTGGAATGATGACAGGAAAAAAAGAGGATTCCCAACACCACAAAACCATGAGATGTTAATACACTCATTAGATGATGCAAGGGTAGCACTGAAAGATTTAAGCTTTAATCTAGAGAGCTATAATCTACAGGTTACAAATCCAGCATAAAAACAGGGAGGAAAATAAAATGAAGAAATTAACAGCAGTATTTGTATTATGTATATTTGTATTAAGTGTATTTTCTGTATATGCAGAAGAGAATAAGACTAATGAAAAAACATTAGAGAGAGAACAGAACAAAGAGGCACGTAAAGAGGCAAAAGAGAATGTAAAGGAAGGAAGAAAACTTGTCAAAGAATCAAGAAATGGTTACAAAGAACTCAAAGAGGAAGCAAAACGGTGCAGCAAGAATGTATTAAAGACAAGAGAGACACCTGAATGCTTAAAAAAAGTAAGAGAATTCAAAGCTGAGGCAAAACCATTCTTAAAAACTTCATCTGAAGATATATTAAAAATATTAGAGAATGAGAAGAAAAGATTAGAAGCTTCAAACCTTGAGGATAAGGAAGAACATATTGCAGCTCTTGATCAGATAATAAATAAATTAAAAGATACACAAGATAAGATCAACAGGCTTCCTGAAGATTCAGCAAAGACTGAACTTAAAGATGTTGCATTATCATTAAGAAAGAACTTACAGGAAACAAAAGGATCAATCAAGGAAATCAATGGGGCATTTGCAGGAAAAAGACTTGGAGAGATAATAAGCAAGGCTGGAAATCTAGAAAAGAAAATGCAGAAAGTACTTGACAGACTGAAGACAGATGGAAAGGACATAAGCTCAGTACAACCTGATGTTGACAAGTTCAAAGCAAATGTTGCATTAGCAAAAGAAAACCATGCTAAAGCACTAGCTAAAATAAAAGAGGCAAGGACAACAAATAACAAGGAACTAAAAACTGAAGCACTAAAATTAATGTCTGACGCACATAAGAACCTAAAAGATGCTGAGATGAATTTAAAAGATGCTGCAGCAAAGATAAGAGCTTTAAACAAAAGTGCAAAGAACGAGACGGAGGCATGAGGTAAATGAGAAAAATAACATCAATATTGATTGTCTTAGTATTATTATTGGCAATAAGCTGCAGTAAAACTGATAGTCAACAGACTAGTGAAGAAACATCTACAGAAAGTTCTTCAGAAGATCTAGATTCTGAACTTTTCAATGAGCCAGATTACAGCAGTTCTGATGAACAATTAGATGATCTAGACAATGATCTTGACTTAAATGAAGTCTAAATTTTTATTTTTTTATTATAATTTTAAATAAAAAGATTTATAAGAAACAATAGTGGTAAAATTGTATGATAAATAAAAAGGGTGCTATGGAACTTTCTATGACTACAATAATAGTCATTGTAATTGGAGTTGCATTATTATCATTTGGGCTATTCTTTGTAAATAAAATCAAAATAGGAGTTTTAGATCTTTCTGATGCGACATTTGAGGATGCACAAAAACAGTTATCTGAAGGATTAAGTGATGTTACAAACTTTTTAACAATATCGCCAGATAGTGTGTCAATCCAACCAGAAGGTGATAGGTCTGTTAAAGTTGTTGTTTTAAATTTAGAAGAAAGAGATGTAAAAGTTAAACTTGTTACAACTCCAATAAAAGATGATAAATTAAGATGTTTATTTTATGATACTAAAGAATCAGAATCATTAGAATATCCTTTACCATCAGGTGCTAAAACACCAGTAATTCCATTATTAGTCCAAGACCTAAATGGCGGAATAAGAACAACAGGATGCAGAGTAGTAGTTAGTGGTGGACAAACAAGTGAGAACCAAGGAACATTATTAGTTAGAGTAGAGAAATAAAAATTTATTCTTGATAATAACTATTAGAACCTAAAGCCAATGATAATTCTGCTTTTTTCAATTCTTTGCCTAAATAAGCAGCATGCTGAAGATTATTGAACCATTTAAGATTATTTTTTTCAGAATATTCAAACAATGAGTTATAGATATCCTGTGGTCTTTTACCTCTAAATTCTTTAAGAATCATATGTTTATAATCACAGACAGCAACACCAATCTCATAAGTATCGAAATAGACTCTTATCAGAACATAACAACCATCATCATTCTTATGATCCTTATAATCATCATAGGGTTTGCATCTGATAACTTCAAAATCTTCAGCTACACTTTTGTCTTTAACCCATGCTGGTCTTTCTGCCATATAATTGGAATAAATCATTTATTTATTAATCTTTTCCTAAACAAAGTTTTATTAATCATCAATAAGACTTACTACTTATGAAAATAGGGTTTGCCATAATAGGTACAGGAACTATAGCAGATGTACATGCAAAGGCAATATTAAAAAATAAAGATGCTAAATTAATTGCTGTAAGAAGCGAAAGCAAAGAAAGAGCTGAGGAATTCGCGAAAAAATATGGCATCAAGGCTTATACTGATTATGAGGAATTATTAAAAGATAAAGATATACAAGCTGTTGATATAGTAACAAAAAATAATACACATGCAGAACTAGGAATAAAAGCAGCAAATGCAAAAAAACATGTTCTAGTTGAGAAACCTATAGATATATCGTTAACAAAAGCAGAAAAATTAGTAGAAGAATGCAAAAAAAATAATGTTAAACTAAGTGTAATATCACAAAAAAGATTTGATAAAGCCATATTGTTAGCAAAAAAAATAATAGATAAGAAAGAATTTGGTAATATAGAACATGTAACTGTCAAGATGATGTGGCATAGAACAAAAGAATATTATGAAAGCTCAGGAGGGTGGAGATCAAAACAAAACACTTCAGGAGGGGGAGTATTAATGATACAGGCTATACATTATATTAATCTTCTAGGATATTTATTCGGAGATGCTGAAAGCGTAAAAAGTGAATTGATGTATAAATATAAAATGGAAGTTGAAGACACAGCACACGCTACTATTAATTTTAAGAATAATATCATGGCAGAAATAGATGCAACAGTAACATCTCCAAAGACTATGCCAGACAGGATAGAAATAAAATGTGTGAAAGGAAATATACTTCTCTATAGTTTCAATGGAATGCATATATTAAGAGTCTATTCAAGAAATTTTTTAAGATCAACTATAAATCAAATACAGAATATGATACATTTATTATATATAAAAAAAGGGAGTATAGGGAATCAAATAAATGATTTCATTAATAGTATAAAAGATAATAGAGAACCATCTGTGACAGGAGATGATGGATTAAAAACCCTAAAAATAGTTCTAGCCCTCTATAAATCCGCAAAACTTAAAAAGGAAGTAAAAGTCTGATTCTTTAAAGAGATAAAATGTCATTTGTACCAAATAAACTAAAAAATCTAGCTTCTAATCTAGGAGTCATGAATGTTGCTAGAAAGTACTACTTAAAAAAATATTATGAAAACTTAGAAGATAAATTCCATGAGTACAGAAAATCAGGAAAAGTGCCAATGCCAGACACATTAATCTGGGAACCAACAGGAAAATGCAACCTAAGATGCAGGATGTGCTATATCAATTTCGCAGTCACAACAAAAGTAAGAGAGATGACATTAGATGAATTCAAGATAATGATAGATAAGATCCCGTCATTGAAAAAGATAATGATGATCGGTGGAGAATTATTCCTAAGAAAAGATATATTCGATATGCTTGAATTCCTGAAAACTAAAGGGATATTAGCTACAGTAGCAACAAACGCAACATTGCTAAAACCAGACATGATAGAAAAATTAGCAGAATATAAAGACATGACAAATGTGACAGTATCAGTAGATGGTCCTGAAAAAATTCATAATCAGATAAGAGGAAAAGAATTTGCATTCCAGAGATCAATGGAAAACATAAAAGAGATGAGAAAGAAAGGATTATTCGTAAATGTTGTATCAGTAATAACAAAAGAGAACTTAGATTATTTCCCTGATCTAATAAAAGAAATAAAACAATCAGGTGCAAATTATATGGAACTTGAATATGAAAGAATATACAATGCAGAGATAGTAAAGAAAACATCAGAAATATTAGGAATACCACACACATTAGATAATTTTCCAATAGTAGGTACAGATAACAGCTTAATGCCTGAATATACAATAGAGAGACTTAAGATAAGCATGGATGCAGCAGAGAACATGGCAAAAAAATTAGGGATGACAGTAGGATACATGCCATTTGATTTTAGAGAAGAACTTGAAAATTATTATCACAGAAGCACAGAGACAGACAGGGAACATTTCTGTAAACATTTATTTATACCAAGAATAGACTGTTCTGGAAATTTTATATTCTGCTTTGCAATAAAGAAACCAATGGGAAATATATTAACACAAAACTTTGAAGATGTATGGTACGGAGAGGAATTCACAAAATTCAGAGATACATTCCTAAACAATAAAGTACTACCAATATGCGAGACATGTGAGAAAATGATAATATGCAAGAAAACAGACAAGAAAGTAGGAACAACACAGAAATTAGATATTCCAATAGAAGCAAAAAATACTGATCCTAAAACAGAGAAAGCATATGAAACTGTATATGCTGGAAACAATTGATTCTGGAATAAAATGACACTAAAAAAATTCATGGAACCAAAAATCTTAGTAGGATGCACTGTTGCTGATGTAAAAAGATACTGTTTGGGAAATTATGTTGCAGGATTAAGAAGATTAACATATAAAAATTTTGATGTAGTATTAATAGATAATTCTAAAACTGACAAGTATGCAAAAGAGATAGCAAAGTTCGGATATAATGTCATAAAAACGATACATCATGATAATATGGGTGAAAGTATAACTGAAGGAATGAATATGCTTAGAGATATTGCATTAAAAGATTATGATTATTTCATATGCTTAGAACAGGATGTAGTACCACCACCAAACCTAATAGAATTAATGCTAGAGACAAAGAAAGATATCGTAACAGGAGTAGTACCACATTTATTATTAAAACCTGACGGAAGCTCAAGAAATATAGCATTATTGGGAATAGATGATATACAAAATCCTGGGAAGTATAAATATTTTGATCTAGAAAGTGTAATGCAAAACAAAGAGGGACTAGTAAAATCCGATTATTGTTCTATGTCATGTCTGATGATGAGCAAAAATGCACTGAAAAAAATAAAATTCAGATATGAACCTTCTAAAAACAATGAAATGAAAACTATATGGTATGATTTCTGTTTCTCAAAAGATGCGAAAAAAAATAAATTTGAAATATATGCTAATTTAGCAATAAAATGCCAACATTATTTCTTCAACGGATGGTGTGTAACATTAGGAAATACAAAAGGTGGAGAATTTGTCAAGAAAGAGAAAGTAAAGAATTAAATTATTTCTAAAAATAAAAAGTGAGGATGGAGAGATTTGAACTTTGTTGCTGATAATATTTCTATTACTCAGTCCCAACATCCACGGCTTCAGCGTGGTGCTCTCCCAGGTTGAGCTACATCCTCACTAAAAAATAGGTTTAAGTAATTATTCTTAAAGCTTTTGAATTCTAAGAAACATCTTTTCTAAACTTTTTTATCATTCCATTAGTTCCATAATAAACCAATGCTGGGATACCAAATCCCAAATGAGGCAACATTAAAATCAATCTTGAGACGACAGTTACTTTAACAGATAAAGAAGCATCAACACCAAGAGCAATAAGAAGGAAACCAAGACTTGCATCACGTGCACCAAGACCTCCAGGAAGACCTGATAGCCTGCCGATAATGAAAGTCAGCCAGTAAAGCGATAGAGCAACAAAATATCCAAGACTGAGAGAATACATCTTAAATGTAAAAAATAGAACTAATGGGTTCAAAAATAATAAAACCACTGTAAGTATAAAAAACTTGAACATGAACCTCTTATCACTAAATAATAACCTGAGTTTTGAAATAGATGTTTCAACCCAGTTTTTACCCTTATAAATCTTTTTCACAATATTAAACTTTTTAGGCATCAACCTGAAAAATAATCCTACAATTCTAAGTGAGAGGTCCTTATTTATAATTAAAATCATAAATATAATTATTGATATTGCTACAAGAATGAAACTTATCAAGAACTCATGAGAGTCAAAAAATTTCTTTCCTACAAATATAAATAATATCGGAAACAATGCAACCTGCCACAATAAATCAAGAACTATCTCTACGAAAGTTGAAAATAATGTATCCTTAGGTTTAATACTTGTGTACTTTTTTATAATAAGCGGTTTGGCTAATATACCTCCTATCTTGAAAGGTGATATATAACCTAAAACAAAAGATGCATTCTGCATGAAAAATGAATTTATAAATTTCATAGAATCATTAAACAAAGTCTTAAGAATCATATTATACCTAAAAGTCAAAATAAATAATATCAGGATATTCACTATTATACCTGCTGCGAACAATAAGATAAAATCTAATTTCATAATACTAATCAGAGTATATTATTTATTAATCTTGCTTATGTGGTTAAATTTATAATAAACCTCATTTCCTAAAATATATGGGCAGAAAAGATATATTGCTGGAAAGAATAACTGAGGCAATACAATCATTAATAAAATTACAGGATATAAACGGATGTTTCTTTTATCCATATCATACTGGAGAAACTGATTATTGTAATGCAAGATGGCAGGAATCTATCTTATCAATGGTTTGGATGTATATAAGAAATAAGAATAAAGAGATGTATACAAGAATAGAAAATGGCATAAATTTCCTTATATCTATACAGAACCAAAATGGAAGTTTTCCAGAATATTCAAAAAAAGATTCTTCATTCTCTGCTACTGCATTCATAACATTCTCATTGACAATGACATTTAAATTATTACAAAAAGATATAAAAAAAGAGTGGAAGGATATGCTGGAAAATTCCCTTAAATGGCTTTCACATGAAAATGAAATTGTATACACAAACCAGGAAGCTGCAGCAGGAGCATCATTAATCTTGGGAGGACTATTCCTAGATAACCACTCATTTACAGATGCAGGACTGAAAAAAATACACAGAGTATTAGATTCAAAAAAAGTGTATTATCCAGAGAACGGCGGATTTGATTTAGGGTATTCATCATTAACACTAGAATATCTTGGATTTGTCTACGAAACAGGATATCTGAAAGAGAAGATAAAAAATTCAGTAGAATCATATTATAAGTTCTTAGAAGATAATGACCTTAAAGATATAAAGAATTCAAGAAATACAAAATGGATAATACTTGACGGATTCGAGATATTTGCAGATAAAATAAAAGATGGAGAGACAATACTCAACAAGATACTAAAACTTGATGTCTATATAGACCATACTGAGAGAGAAGAAAATTTATGTACTGATCTTTACAGATTGTGTTTTGCATATGACCATATGACTTCATTATTAAACAATAAAATGGAACTGAAAACTTTCAATCCGGAAAAATATAATGGAGGCTCACATAAAAAAATATTAAATCCGTTAAGAAGATTTGGGCTGCACAGAATAAGGTCTATAATAAGAATCATATAATCTTTAGAAAGTTTTAAATAAGTTCCAAAGAGCGAAAGAAATAATGGAAAAGTATGATTTCAAGGAAGCAGAAAAGAAATGGATTGCCTACTGGGAAAAAGAAAAAACTTACAAATTTGATTTAAAATCCAAAGCTAAAATATATTCAATAGATACACCACCACCAACTGTCTCTGGAAAGATGCATATAGGGCATGCTTTTTCTTATAGTCAACAAGATTTCATAGCAAGATATCACAGAATGAAAGGAGAAAATGTATTCTACCCATTCGGAACTGATGATAATGGATTACCAACTGAGAGATTAATTGAGAAACTTAAAAATGTAAAATCAACAAAAATGCAGAGACAGGAATTTGTAGCATTATGTCAAAAAACCTTGCAGGAAATAAAACCTGATTTTGTAAATGACTGGAAGATAATAGGAATGAGCTGTGATTTTTCACAAGTATATTCAACAATAGATGAACATTGTATAAGGACATCACAAAAATCATTCTTGGATTTGCATAAAAAAGGATTAGTCTATCAACAAACAGCTCCCTCAATGTGGTGTGTGCAATGCCAGACAGCAATAGCACAGGCTGATCTTGAAGACAAAGAATTAGATTCTACTTTTAATGATGTAGAATTTGAACTAGAAGATGGAGAGAAGATAGTCATAGCAACAACGAGACCTGAATTATTAGGAGCATGTGTATGCATATATGTACATCCAGAAGATAAAAGATATAAAAAAATAATCGGAAAAAAAGCAATAGTGCCATTATTCAAGCAAAAAGTAACAATATATGCTGATGAATCTGCTAATCCTGAAAAAGGAACAGGAATATTGATGATATGTTCTTATGGAGATAAATATGATGTAGAAGCAATAAATAAAAGAAAGATAGAACCAAGAATAGTATTTACAAAAGATGGGAAATTAAATGAATTAGCTGGAAAATATTCAGGATTAACAATAAAAGATGCAAGAAAAGAAATATTAAATGACTTAGAAGAAAATAAATTATTATTAAATAAAAAACCAATAAAACATAATGTAAATGTCCATGAGAGATGCGGGACAGAGATAGAGTTCTTGACAACAAAACAATGGTTTGTAAAAATATTAGAAAATAAAGAGAAATTCATAGAAGTAGGAAAGAAAATAAAATGGTATCCAGAACACATGAGGTTAAGATATGAACACTGGATAGAAGGACTACAGTGGGACTGGTGTATCTCAAGACAGAGACATTTCGGAGTTCCTTTTCCAGTATGGAGCTGCAAAAAATGTTCCAGTGTTTTAGTTGCTGATGAGAAATATTTACCAGTAGAACCATTATCAACAAAACCTAAAGGGAAATGCAAATGTGGATCAACGGAATTTGAGGGAGAGAGAGATGTAATGGATACATGGGCCACATCAAGTGTGACACCACAAATAATACTAAACTGGGCAAAAGATAATTCTTCAAATCTAGAATTTGAGAAAATGTATCCATGCAGTCTAAGACCACAAGCACATGATATAATAAGAACATGGGCATTCTATACAATAATCAAAGGAGTATATCATAATAACCAGGCTCCATGGAAAGACATAGTAATCTCAGGACATGTATTGGATCCAAAAGGAGAGGCAATGCATAAATCAAAAGGAAATACAGTAGAACCTGGAGTTGTATTAGAGAAATATCCTGCAGATGCATTAAGATTCTGGGCAGCAGGATCAAGATTAGGAGATGATCTAAGATATTTAGATAAGGATCTAGCTACAGGACAGAAGACAATAACAAAATTATGGAATGCATTCAATTTTACACAGATAACATTAGAGAATTATAAACTCAAAGAAACAACTTTAGAAATAGTAGACCAATGGATCTTATCAAAATTAAATGAGACAATAAAAATATGTACTGAGAGTTTTGAAATGTATGAATACAGCAAAGCAAAAGCAGCAATAGAATTATTCTTCTGGAAAGATTTCTGTGATAATTATCTAGAACTAATAAAATATAGATTATATTCGGAACAAGAATCAAAAGAGAAAGAGAGCGCAAAATATACACTTTATACATGCTTATTAAATATATTAAAATTATTTGCACCTATAATGCCATATATCACAGAAGAATTATATCATAATCTGTTCATTAAGAATGAAAAAGTAAATAGTATACATCTGAATAAATGGCCAGAAACAATTAAAATTGAGAATAAAAATGCATTAGAGATAGGAGAGGAATTAGTTAAAGTGGCAAGTTATGCAAGACAAGAAAAAACAAAAATTGGTAAATCGTTAAAAGAACCAATAAAAACATTAGTATTAAATAAAAAAATATTAAAAGAAGTAGAAAGAGATATCAAAGCAGTAACACAAACAGAAAAGATAGAATACGGAAAAGAATTAAAGATAGAATTTTAGCCTATAACTTTATAATAATATTCATTCATATAAAATACAATGCTAGACACAAAACAACACTTCAAACTGAGAAAATTAGTCAATGAACTAAAGGCTGTAAGAGGAAGGCATACAGAGCTAGTTACTGTATACATCCCAGCTGGATATGATATAATCAAGATAGTACAACATCTAGTACAAGAACAGGGTACAGCTTCTAATATCAAAGACAAAACAACAAGGCAGCATGTAATAGACAGTCTAGAAAGAATGGTCAGGCATCTAAGATTGTATAAACAGACACCAGCAAATGGACTGGCTGCTTTTGCAGGAAATTTAGCAAGCCAGGAAGGAAAAACAGATTTACGAGTCTGGAGTGTAGAACCTCCATTGCCAATAAACATAAGGATGTACAGGTGCGACCAGACATTTGTAACAGATGAACTAGAACAGATGTTAGCTGTCAAAGATACTTTTGGCCTAATAGTAATGGATAACAGAGAGGCAACAATCGGATTAATAAGAGGAAAAAGCATACAGGTAATAAAACAATTAGGATCAAATGTTCCAGGAAAACTACAAGTAGGAGGTTTTTCACAAGCAAGATATGCAAGACTAAAAGAGGAAGCAGAACATGAATTCTACAAGAGAATAGCAGATATAGCAAACACAGAATTCCTTGCATTAGGAAAAGATCTAAGAGGAATATTAATTGGAGGGCCTGGACCTACAAAAGAATCTTTTCATAGCAGAGATTACATAAACAATCAGTTAAAAAAAATAGTTATAGGAATAAAAGATATAGCATATACAGATGAATCTGGACTGCATGAATTAGTAAACAAGAGTCAGGATATACTAGCACAGGAAGAGATAATAAAAGAGAAAAAATTAGTGCAGGAAATACTAGAGTTATTAGCAAAGAATTCAGACAAGATAGCATATGGATTTAGTGATGTAAAAAAAGCATTAGAGATGGGAGCAGTAGAAAAAGTCTTAATATCTGAAGAGTTCAAACAAGAGGAAGAATTAGAACAGTTAGCAAGCAATACGGGAGCACAATTATTCATAATAAGCACAGAAACAAAAGAGGGAGTGCAATTAAGAGATCTAGGTGGAGTTGCTGCAGTATTAAGGTATAAGATCGATTACTGATAGATTTAAATCATTTATTCACTAAATAAGACAAATGCAAAATAGGAAGAAATTATTTATTTTAATAGTAATATTATTTATACTTATTACATTCACAATAAGATTAGTACCACTAAGAACATCGCATTGGTGGGATGAGACTGTATATTTACAAAATGCTGAGATAATATATTCAGGATCAGAGTCATACAATGAATGGAATTTCAGGCCACCATTATTATCAATATTAATTACAGGAATATTTTATATATGGCATAATGTATTCGTAGTGAGTATACTTATTGCATTAATATGTACTTTATTGCCGATATTTGCTTATCTAATAGGAAATGAACTCTATGATAAAAAAACAGGAATAATTGCTGCAATAATAACAGCGTTTACACCATTCATAGTATTGAACTCAAATTATATAATGACAGATGTACCTGCGATAACATTAGCTTCAATATCATTCTATTTCCTAATAAAAAAAAATAATTCCAATATCAATAATCTATTATCAGGTGCATTCTTAGCACTTGCAATACTTATGAAATTCACATCACTAGTTATAATCCCGATTTATATAATTTATTTTATAATAAACAAAAAAAGATTAGAAAAAATAATCTATTTCATCTCAGGATTTAGTGTTGTATTAATGCCTTATTTACTGTGGGTTCATATAACGCAGGGATATTTTCTTGAATTATTTATCAAAAGCCAGAAAATGGTCACAGACAATAATGAAAATTTATTTTATTATCTAAAGAATATTGCTAATGTATTTACATATATTGTATTTGCAGGAGTTATAGCCTGGATAATAAAATCAAGAAAGAAAAGAATTGATATAGTGTTTATCTCATGGATAATAATCTTTATTTTATACTTAAGCATAAATCCTCATAAAGAACTGAGATATGCAATACCAATAATACTTCCATTATCATTGATAAGTGCAAGAGGAATGGGAAGTTTAATCAATAATAAAAATAGAAATTATACAATACCACTACTTTCAATATTATTCTTATTATCATTTTATCCATCATTAAATAATATTATCAATGAACCATTCATCTATCATACAACAACAGATGAAATAGAGGCTTCATCATACATAAAAAATAATTATAACAATATTACAATCTATACTCATTATAATTATCCTGTATTTGCATATTATACACAATTAAAAACATTGAAAATAGATAAAAATAATATAAATCCAGGAATATTTATTATATATAATAATTCTGAATATATGGAACTTACAAAAGATATGGTCATTATCAAGAAATATCCTCAATTCTCAATATATGAATACCTGCGATAGGCATAAAGTTTTTAAACAACATAACCAGTACAAGGATATGCAAGAAGACAAGAACAAAGTAGAGACAGTTCTCTTTACAACAGGAAGGTTCATCAACCTGGAAGAGCTTGGAAGACTCTCAGGAATAGGTAGTATAGGTTACTTGAAAAATGTACTTGAAGAATTAAGAAAAGACTACCAAAACAAAACAGGTGCATTATATATCTTAGAACAAGGAAATGCCTTCAAACTAGGAATAAAAAAAGAGTATCTATATCTTACTGAGACATTATTAACTGATAGCGAACTTGACAAGCCAACACAGGAAACACTAGCAGTAATAGCATATAAAAATCCTGCATTACAACATGAGATTATAAAAATAAGAGGAAACAAAGCATATGATCATATAGGGGTATTAAAAGAACTTGGTTTTATAACAAGTGAACCTACAGGAAGATCAAAGACAATAAAACTAACAACAAAATTCTATGATTATTTTGATATTGTTGAAGATCAACTCAAAAATAAATTACAGATCAGTGAAAACAAAAATGATGCAAGGACAGAAGAGGCAGTTCCAGCAAATGAAACTAAAAACTGAATACTTAATCCTAGCCATAATATTAATTAGTACATTAACCTTCAGATTATATTTCAGCCTAAATACCGAAGCTTTCAAAAGTGATGATTCATATTTTCACCTAAGACAAGTACAGGATATAGTAAAGGAACATCACCTACTAAAGTATGATCCATTAAGTTATGGCGGAAGAATAATAATCTATCCACCATTATATCACTTATTACTTGCTTTACTCAGCTTTGGAAATTTACTATGGATAAAGATAATTTCAGAAATACTCATATCAACACTTGTAATAATAGTATATTTAATAACAAAAGAATTAACAGGTGATGCTAAAAGTGCATTGTTCAGTGCATTATTATCAGCTTTCATACCAGGATTGATAAACCATACATTAAATGAACTAACTGTATATACACTTGCACTACCATTATTATTCTTAGTATTATATTTATTCCTTAAACTTGAGAATAGAAGATTGCTGATAATGTTTTTAATATCATTATTATTATTATCACTTACACATGCAACAGTATTCATCTTAATACTTGTATTATTATTCTATTTTTTCCTAATGGGAGGAGGGGCACTGAATGCATCAAAAATTGAAAAAGAGGCTGCAATACTCTCAATATTATTTGTAATGCTTGTAAGTTTCATAATATACAAGAAGGCATTCTTCACATACGGAGTAAATATAATATGGCAGAATGCACCATTGAATATACTTGTAGATAAGTTCAAAGATCTAACACCTATAGACCTTGTATTAAATGTCGGAATCTTTAGTTTATTATTAGGTGCAATAGGAATGTACTTAGGTATAACAAACAATAAGAAAAAATCAATATACTTATTTAGTTCATTTATGCTTGGAATATTATTCTTATTATCATTCAGATTAGTAACATTAAGCTTCGGATTAGTCATATTATCAATAGGATTTGCAATATTTACATCAATAACACTGAATTCTATATACAAATTCCTTGATGTCTCAAAAATAGGGATTGCAAAGAATCTTTTTACAATAATATTATTAGTCCTGTTTGTATTTTTCTCATTCATACCTTCATATACATTAGCAAAAAATTCACAAAGCATAAGCGCAGAAAAACTTAATGATATGAACTGGATAAAATACAATACAGAAAAAGATGCAGTCATACTTGGAAATATACATGAAGGAAATCTCATAAAAACATTAGGTGAGAGAAAAAATGTAATAGATTCAAACTTCTTATTAGCACCATCACCAGTAGAGAGAATAAATGATATCAAAGTGCTCTATACAGGATTAAGCGAGGCAAAGGCATTATCATTAACAAGAAAATATGGGATAACAACAATATACCTTTCTGATGAGACAAAAAAAGCTTATAATATAAAAGAACTAAGCTATGCAGTAGGAAGCAGGTGTTTCATAAAGGAGGAAAACTTCTATGTTATTAAATGCTAAAAAACATTTTTATCTGTTATTATTCATCTGCATAGTAGCATTACTAAGCTTGATATTCATAAGGGAGAGATACAACAATGGATTATTCATAGGGGATGATGCTTATTATTCATTAAGAACTGCACAATACATACATGATACTCAAAGTTTACCAAAAGAGGATAGCCTAAGCTATGGTGGAAGATTATTTGTAAATGAATACGGATGGCCATTAATATTATCAATAAACCCGCAATTCCTTGGAAGATGGCTCCCATTTATTCTAGGAATACTAAGCTTCATATTTTTTTATTTCATAGTAAAAAACTATAATGATAATATCAAAGGGCTTGCTTCATTATTCCTTATATTATCGCCTGCTTATATCTATCTTTACAGTACTCCTTCAAAATATGGAATAGTTTTATTCATGTTACTACTAGGAATATATCTATCACTAAGAAAAAAAGAGACAGCATCAATAATAGTCCTAGGGCTTACAGGATTCTTCAGCATATTAACATTATTAATAATCTTATTATATAATACTAAGCAAGCACTAAAAAATCATAAATGGGAAAAAACATTATACTTGAGCTTATTTTTATTATCTGCTTTCATAATACAATTCTATAAACTATTATATGCAGGATTGCCAGAGGTAATATTTGGTTTTAATAGTTTTACACTCCCACGGATGTTAAACTTATTATTCTCTGATTTTGGATCAATATTTGGAATAAGCATATTCACATTTTTCCTTTCACTCATAGGAGTTTACACATACTGGAAACAGAAATACAAATTCTTATTATATTATATAATATTAACAGTATTAATATTCGGAGCATTCTATTTCAATTTCTTAATATTCTATCTAACATTTATACTTGCATTCTTTGCAGCATTAGGATTCAATAATTTCCTAAACCATGAATGGAGATCAAACACATTAAGATATTTTACAATATTAGTAGTAATATGCGGAATAATATTCTCTGGACTGGCTTTCCTGAATGAGGCACCAAATGTAAGTCCATCAAAAGGATTCAAAGAGGCTTTTGACTTCCTAAAAGGACAGAACAGCACAAGCATGGTATTCTCAGATTATACAAGAGGAAATTATATATCATATGTTGGAAGAATAAATTTTATAGATGATAATACATTCTATGCAAGAAATGTACAATCAAGATTACTAGACAGCAGAAGATTACTGCATGCTAAGAATATAAATACTGCAACATCAATAATAAACAGGTATAACATACAATATATTTGGCTAGATAAGGATCTAATAACTCATCTATGGGGGAAAAGCGAGACAGAACTAATATTCCTATTAAGATACAGCCCAAATAACTTTAAGAAAATGTTTGATAATGGTGATGTAGAAATTTATGAATATATAAGACAGCCTGGAAACTATACTAGCTAGATATTTTTTCTTCTATCAATTTCTTATCCTGATAACCTGAGTAAAATTCATCATTGATAATCAGACTAGGTGCTGCTGTCACATTATTAAGTTTCATAAGAGTCCTAATGGCAGGATTATCAATATCAATATCATAAGAATAGATCCTCACATTACTGTACTTGTTCCTTATATAAGATAAAATATAACCCTGAGATGAACAATCAATACATTTTTCTTCATCATTTGAATAGAAATATAATACTATATCAAGTTTTTTGCCGCATTGCTCATTGAACTTTTGCATATAAATCATGTGTCTTATCTCAAGAAGAGAATAATACTCTTTCAAAGCCAAAATATCATCATGATTTGTAGAAGGATCATTTTCTATAGATGTAAGAGTCTCACCAATCTTGCTTAGTTCATCAACAAGATTATCAACATCACTAAACTGGCAGATCTTACCTTCAGTCAATAAATCTTCCATCTCCAAATTAGTCAACCTATTCCTGAATTCAATCTGCAATTTCTCAACTTCTGAGAGCTTTGCACTAGTAAGTGTAATACCTAAAAGCAATCCAATACTAAAAATTCCAGTAGCTAAAAGAAATGCTAAAAAATACCTTTTTTTACTTACACCTGCTCTTTCTACCATTTTTGTCTTTTACCTCTAGCCAAGTCTACGAAAACAGTAAGCCAGACAAATGCTGCTAACATCCCGTAGACAAGAATGTATAATGGTACTGAGACAAAACCATATTTAAAAACCTTTTCCCTTGTAAAACTGTAAGCGTAATTAATTATTATCAAAGCTAGAGTTATACTTACTAAAGCAAAAAAAAGATTTGTGTAATTAATATCAAACCATGTAAAAGGGAATTCAAGATTACTTAAAAAAACAGTAAAATCAAAATTGATAGCATTCCAATTAACAATATGCTTGTATAAAGGCTTGAAAACGTACCTGTAAGATGTCAATAAGATAAAAGAAACAGCAAGGAAACCTGAGAACATTACTCTTGGTAATTGAAGCATACCAAAATCACCATACTTCTTGTTAAATATCATATTCCTATAATCAAATAAATTAATCAAAGTCCCCTTATACCATCTATTCCTCTGCTTACAAAAAGCCTTGAAAGTAACAGGCGCTTTGGTATAAACTTCAGCATCCAATAATTGTAATAATTTGTAATGTTTTTTTTGAATCTTAAGAGATACTTCAAGATCCTCAGTAAGATTGTGCTCTGCAAAACCACCAACTTCATGAAGAATTGATTTACGATAAGCACTGAAAGGACCTGGAGCAACATGAACACAGTCCAATACTGACATAAGACTTTTATAGAAAAAATTCAATAAATATTCACACCACTGCAACTTCTGAAGAAGACTCTTTGGAGATTGAATCTTCATCAGTGGAAGTACAACAGCAACTTTCTTATCACTAAAATGAGGAACCATCTTCCTTAAAGCATCAGGAGCAACACTAGAATCAGCATCCAAACAGACAAAGAATTCTCCTTTAGAATTTTTAATAGCATTATTCAGAGCTGCACCCTTGCCTGCATTTTCCTGATGAATAACTTTAACATTATTATACTTATTAGTCTTAAGATATTTATTTATCACATTAAGAGTATTATCTTTACTACCATCATCAATGACTATTATCTCTAATTTATTCTTAGGATAATCTAATGCAAGAACAGAATTCACAGTCTCTATAATATTCTTTTCTTCATTATAAGCAGGAATTGCTATTGTAACCATAGGGAAATACTTTATTTTCTTAGTCTCAGTCAATAATCCTTTCTCGAAGAATGTCAATAACCAGAAAATCAATATATATAATGAGGAGTAGAAAGCTATCCACACCAGAATCTGCATGTAATCCATATATACTATGGCGATATATAATAATATAAAAGATTATTGGAAAATTCGTTTACTCAGTAAAACTATTAAACTTAAACATTCTTATTTTATTAAATGGCAAACTGTGAACTATGCGGAAAAACTTCTGAAAAATTATTCACATCATTAATAGAGAGCGTAAGCATGAGTGTCTGTGACAATTGTAAAAACTTCGGAACTTTAATACAAGAGAAAAGTTTTACAAATCAGAGAAGGACATTCAGCCAGGCATATGATGATACAGGAGAATATGTTGATGACAGATATAATCTCTTAATCAAAAATAAAAGAGAACAATTAAAACTGACACAAGAAGAATTATCAATAAAATTGCAGGAAAAAATATCTTTAATATCAAAAATAGAGAGAGCAGACATAAGGCCCACAATAGAACTTGCAAAAAAGTTTGAAAACCTATTAGGAATAAGACTTATCTCAAAAAGAGGCATTGCTGAAAAACAAGTACCGAATGAGAAATATACTGGAAGTTTAACAATAGGTGATTTACTTAAGAAAAAATGAACAAGAAACAATTATCAATAATATTAAGCAAACTAAAACCTTTAAAAAATTTTAAAGTAGAACTTGAACAGTACCAGACAGATGGAGAATTAGCATCACTATTAATCTGGAAAGCATACCAAGATGGAAATATAGAGAATAAAACAGTTGCTGATCTAGGATGTGGAAGTGGTATACTCGGAATAGGAGCATTATCATTAGGCGCAGAAAAAGTCTATTTTTTAGATGTTGATAAAGAGGCAATCAATGTCTGCAAAGATAATTCTAAAAATTATAAAAATGCTGAATATCTTAATATAGATATAAATTCCTTCAATAAGAAAACAGATACAGTATTAATGAATCCACCATTCGGAGTGCAGAACAGGAAAGCTGACAAGGAATTCTTACTGAAAGCATTTAAAACAACAAATAATATTTATTCACTACATAAAATAGAGAGCAAAAACTTCATAGAAAAAATCAGCAAGGAAAACGGATTTTCTGTAAAAGAGATAATTGCAACTGACTTCATAATCAATAAGCTTTATAAATTCCACAAAAAACAAAAGTATGAAGTAAAAATAGGGGTGTGGCATCTAGAGAAAATCTAATGCTTTCTTAATGAAAAAAAGAGAAAAAATAAAATATCATAAGTTAATTGTTGTACTATCTTCATTAGTATTATTTACTTTATCATTAATTTATATTACGACTGCACTAGTACAGGAAGGATCACCACTAATTGCTTTTTTAGACTTTAATGAGAAAAGCCTCAAAGATTTAAGTTCTACAGGAATTAATAATGGAAAAATAATATGTTCTACAAATGACTGCAATGAACAAGCAATATTAGCAGGGAGTACAACATTCCCTTTAGCAAAGTTTGGATATGCATTTAACATAAAATCAAAATATGCAATAGCATTGCCTGAAACAGCAAAAGTAAGCAAAGGAAGTTTTACAATAATGGCATGGGTAAGTCCTGATTATCTTAATAGGATTACACAATATGAAAATTATATGCCAATAATTTCAGAATATAATAAGGGAATAACTGAGAGATATGCACTAGGGGCTAATAATGATAATTTTGTATTTGAGTATAAAGGTGGGAGGATACAATCACCAAGAGACCAGTATGACAAGAGAACATCGCATGTTGCAATAGTTGTAAATAGAGAGAAGAGATTAATACAGATGTATGTTGATAGTATACTTGTAGCACAGAAAATAGGAGTGATAGATTTACAGGGAGCAGATAGTGCTTATAGATTATTAATAGGGGCGAGTGATGTAAATAGTGCAACACTGGATAATACAAATGAATTAAATATTTATATGGGAACAATAGATGAAGTTAAAATCTTTAATTATGCATTAACATATGAGAATATAAAAAATGAGGGAAACTTCAGAAGCTGTGTCTCAGGAACCTCACAAGATGCTGATTGCGACGGAAGAACTAATTCAGCAGATAATTGCAAAAGTGTGCCTAATCCAGGACAGATAGATAGTGATAGTGATGGAATAGGAGATGCATGCGAACAACCATTACAGATAGAGACACCTGAAGAGGGTACAACTGAACAGAGAGAAGCAGATCATCTATATAGATTTGAGAATAACCTTAAGGAAGGATTGAATGGTCCTGGAGAATTATCTCCGTACACACATGATCCAAAATTAAGAACAGGAATAAAATATGCTGAAGGAAAAAGCGGGAATGCACTATTAATAGATACAACATCATCTGCTGTACAGGTTACTGATACATTACAGAGACTTTCAGGATTAAGCAAATATTCAATGGCAATATCAGCATATATAGATACTGAAAATGATAATTCATATCCATTAATAACAGAAAAAAACGATAGGGGAACAAAATATTTATTATCAATGACAAGAGGGAGTGTAATTTTTAATATAAATGGATTAACATTATTTTCAGATAGTAATTATAATAAGAAATGGACAACAATAATGGTTGTAGTTGATACAACAAGCACAGAAAAAGTCAAATTGTATATTAATGGAGAATTAAAAGCTACAAAAACAGAATTACCAGCAGGAATATCAACAGATGAGTTAACACACAAATTCCTGATAGGAGCAACAAGCACAAGCAAAGGAGAACTATATTTCCCAGGAAAATTAGACCAATTAAAGTTATATAAATCCTCTTTAACTAATCAACAAGCTATAAGCGAGACAAGAACAAAGGAGACAATATGTGATGATGGATTAGATGATAATCAAAATTCATTAATAGACTGTCAGGACAGTGATTGTTCTAATGCTGCTAATTGCCAGACTACAACTGGAGGAACTACATCAGATAATTCATGTGGGAATATTAATGGAAAAACCTGTGAGGCTGGCTGTGGAATAGGATCTTCAAATTATGATGGAATAGAAAACTGTTGCGTAACAAAACCTGGAAAAAAAGCAACATGTTCAGATGATGGGTCTGCTGAGGGAACATGCGAAGCTCTTGGTGGAATCTCATGTAGTGGACAGTGTGGAGAACAATCACAACAAATACCAGAAGCAATAGACAGTATAACTGGAATATCATGTTGTGGACCACAAAATGGGGGGGATATAGCGAGTGTTTCTTGTGTATCAACTGAATATATTAGTTCATTGGGAGCACCAGTACAGGTAAGCAGAACACCATGCATAGATGAAGATGGAGATGGAGAGGGATATTCAAGAGTCAGTGTGCCAACTTCAGGATCATTATATTTTGAATCATTAGGAATCACAACAGATCAATTAACTACAGAAAATGGGGATACTTCATATAATGAACCATGCACAACATTACCAAAAGGAGCAAATCCTGGACAGGTCGTAAGTTTTTATACATATAGTGGGATAGTTATTACATTATTGATAATATTAGTATATTATTTATTAACAAGAAAAAAGAAAACAAATAGTAAAACTAAAAAGAAAATCAACAAAAGATTTAAATAGAAGTTTGCGGTGAAATGATAATATGAAAGAAATTAAGGTGAGAAATAATCTATTTTTAATAAGTTCAATACTAATCATTTTAATTGTATTTTCAGTAGGATTTGCGATTGGAGAGGGTATTGCTTTACCTAAAGCTTATCATGGTGCTGCTGATATAATCTTAACAACTAATGGGCAACCAACAAGTACAGTATTAAGAGAAATAGTTGATTTGCAGACAAAATCTTTAGCTTCAAAAGCAAGAGAAGATCAAACAAAATTAGATATACAAAAATTAGCTGAGATAGTTGCAACTAGAACAGAAGACAGTCAGATACAAACACAATTTTTAACTTATACTAGACAATTAAAAATACTTTCTTCATGGGGAAACTTAGATCCTGATGGAATGATTGTTGTTAATGCTGTGGCAAATAGCGTAGATTTAGATTGCTATGTAAAAACCAAACCTGGAAGAGGTGGCAGTCTTGGTCACAATTATGAACAATTAAATGCTGATGCTCCTAGAGGTAGGGTAGATGATGAGGCTTATGACGGATATAATCTTGGAGATGGAAGTTACTTATATTCAGATAATTGGAGTCCTTCTACATTCATTAATAAAATTTATTTCGTAGATAATAGGCAACCACAATCTTCAACTACATTTGATGGTTCACAGTATAAAGTATTAGTGCGTTGTCAGAATGAAGATACAGGACAATTAATACAAGAAAAAGAAACACAATTAGTTTGGGGAACACGTTAATTTTTTAGTAATGTTTAAATATTAAAACAGACGGGAAATTTATATGAAAAAAATAGGTGTGTCAATATTATTTCTATTAGTCATTTTATCATTCTCTGCATATGCAGAAGTATTTAGTATTGTGCCATCAACTGAGTGCATTCCTCAGAGAACATTATTCAAAATATCAAACTCTGCAGGAACAAGCACGAATGCACATGCTGAAGTATTTAATGGTCAAGGAAATTATCCGAATGCAGTTTGTTACATGCCGGAAAATTTTCCACAATCAGATACAATACACACATGCTACTCAAATGATGCAATTCCAGTATTAAAATTATCAGCAGAAACAAATGCACATGCAGAAACAGGAACATTGAATTCTTATACAACAAAAGTTTGTTACAGGAATATGCAATGTACCTCAGTAAATGGAAATTGCAATACAGCAACAAATGGGGAGTGTGTTGTAAGATTAAGTTCAGAGACAAATGCTCATCTATCAAGTTGTAGTGATACAAACTATCCAGTATCAATATGTTGTAAATCTTCAGTGATAACACCAACAGAGACAACATGTGATGCTAATGATGATTGTCAGGAAGGATATGGTTGTTCACAAGGAAAATGTAAAAGAACATGCAACAGACTTCAAGATTGCGGACCATTAGGACAGTATCTTTGCAGATCAGGATTCTGTGATTCTGTAAGAGCAGGAGACCTTAACAATGCATGTGTTGCAGATTCACAATGTCAAGACTGGCAGAGATGTTCATCAGGAAACTGCGCTCCAAAAACATGCGATTCTGATGAGCAATGTAATAGTGGACAATGCAATCAAGAAACACATGAATGTAAAACTAAAGATAGTGAGCCTCCAGTGGATGATGGAGATTCTAGTGATGGTGTAGGAAGATCATGTATATTACAAGAAGACTGTGATAATGGAAACATATGCAGTCCTGAAACAGGAAAATGTGAAAGAACAGAATGTTCAGAAGATTCAGAGTGTACAACAACTGGAGAGACATGTGCTAAATACGGAAATGAGCAAGGATTATGTTTAGACTGCAGCAAAGATTCAGATGGAGATAAGGTAAATGACTGTAATGACTTCTGTCCAAGAGTAAGGGGTAATACAAGATCAGAATGTGAAAGCAATATTCCATCATGCGAAAGTCTTGGTGGAGTAGACTGTACAGGAGGAACATGCTTAAGTGATGAATATACAACAACAAGAAGCATAACATGCTGTAAACCAAATGCTAATAATCCTACAGAGGCAGTATGTAATCCTGGAGGACAATATGTAAGTGCATTAGGGACAGTAGTAAGTTTCCAGAAAAGCCCATGCATAGATGAGGATGGAGATGGATTAGGAACAGTAACAGTAACTCCAATGAAACAAGTATCGGGCGGAGGAACAGTAAAATTAGATGATAATGATGCTATAACATTAGGTGTTGGGTTACAATCTGATGGAACATATGTTGAAGAATGCACAACATTACCAAGAGATTATAATGGGCCTGAAGCACCATTCTATACATACATAAGCATATTCCTTACACTAGTAATATTAGGAATGTTTTACATGTCCAGGCTGAATAGAAAGCTTTAAAAAACATATCAAATAACCACCACTATGGAATTAAAAGTCTTAAAAGAAGAAAAAAATTTATTAGAACTAGAAATGAAAGGTGAAGACCATACTTTAGCTAATTTATTAAGAAGTGAATTATGGAATACAGATGGTGTTGAATTAGCAAGTTATAATCTCAAACACCCAATAGTAAGCAGTCCAATATTGACATTAAATGTAAATAAAGGCAAGCCAAAAAAGGCATTGGAAGATGCTGTACATTCAATAAAGGCAAAAACAAAAGAGTTCAGAAGCCTTCTAAAAAAATTATAATTTCTTTTCAAAATATTTATAAGCAATAGTGATATTTATACAACTATGAAAAGAGGTTCTGGAAATTCTTTATTAGCTTTAGGAATATTTTT
>JBBSWW010000002.1:44203-60832 GCA_038046085.1 Nanobdellota archaeon
AACCAGTGCAGCGTGCAAGTAACAGAGGATGTATCACAACAGAAGAAAGATATAATTGCAAATGTTAATGTTGAGAGCAAGAGCAATGTATTGCTGATACCAATAATATTATTTGCATTAGGAATAATAAGTCTTGGAGGATATTTTATAATAAAAAAATTAAAAGATAAAAAAAATACTGAACAACCTTTAAAGACAACTACTATACAACCTGACTTACCTGCTCCACCGCAGATAGTACAACAAGCAAATCCAATGCAAAACTATATTGAAAATGCAATAAAACAGGGCCAGGGTGTACAGCAGATAAAAACTGACTTGGAAAAAGCAGGATGGAATAAAAAAGATATAGATGATACTATCAATTACTGTACATTGAAGAAATTTGTAAATGATAAAAAACAGCAGGGCTTTACAAAAGAGAAAATAACGGAATCATTGAAATCAAAAGGATGGAAAGATGAGATGATAAATAAGATATTCCAAGAGTTGAAAATCTGATTTTCAAGAGTTGAAAATATAATCTTCAAGAACTTAAAATTTTAAACCATTTTGCGCAATATTTAGCTTTTCTTGAAAAATTTAGTAATAGAAAGATATATAAACTTTAAATTTATATATATAAAGTGTGAGTTTAAATGAATGATATAACAAATAATGAAGTAAGATTCATTTTAACTGTATTCAAGAACCCTAAAACTAAATATAATGCTAATAATTTATCTAAAGTCTTAGGAATAAGCAGTATGGGTTGTTTAAACATAGCTAAAAAGCTAGAGAAAGAAAAAATAATAAGTTTCAGACAATTAGGTAAAGCAAAATTTTTTAGTATAGGATCAAAAAATTATGTTAAAGATTATATCTCATTCTTATTAAAAAGAGAAGCAGAACAATCAATACCATATATTAAAGTATGGATTAATGATTTAAGAAAAAAAATCACTAGAGCAGAAATAATAATATTATTCGGTTCAGTATTAACTAAATGGGATAATGCTAATGATATTGATGTTTTATTAGTAACAAAACAAAAAGATTTTGAAAAACTTAAAAAAGAAGTAGAAAATATTAATCTAATAAGCAATAAAAAACTGCATCCAGTATACCAAACATTACAAGATTTAAAAGAGAATATAAAAAAACAAGATCCAGTAATATTAAACATTATCAGAGGAATAGTGGTCCAAGGGAGTGAAAAACTTGTGGAAGTGATGATAAATGAGTCAAATGAAGAATAAAGTTGAATGGTGCTTAAACAAAGCAAAGAAAGAAGGAACAATGCATAGAGGATTAGTAAAAACAAATCCAGACCTGAAAAAAGCTATAGAACATATAACAAAAGCAGAACATTACCTATCAGCAACAGACTATCTAAAACAAGGAGATTATTCAGATATAAGTGCAAGTACAATATTCTATACAATGTATCACTGCTTGTTAGCAATAATGGTAAAACATGGATATGAAAGCAGAAATCAAGAATGTACATTCGCACTAATATACAGTCTAATAGAAGATAACAAAATAAACATGAAAAAAGAAATGGTAGATAAGATAGGATCATTAAATGTAGAAGAAAAAGAGAAAACAATAACAGGAATAAGAGAACAATACCAATACGGCGTAAATCTAAGACTAAAAGACCAGACATACAAAGAAATGTTTAAACTAGCACAGGAATTAATATTAAAAACAAAAGAAATAATTGAAGAATAATATTAAGAAATATAAACAGTAGCAAGGAATTAGTAAAACTCAAGCTTTAGCTCTATGGTGAATGTCAAATTATCAAAAATCTAATTTTTTCCTGTAAATCTTAACAACATTCTCTATAATATCAATACCAACATAACCTGAAATCAAACTAAGACTATAACTAGAGGTGACAACCAATGAAACAAACATCCCAACAAAACCTGAAATCAAAATTGTGAATAAAAAATAATTAAAACTAAATCTATTTTTCTTAGAAACTCTATAATGTTTCATGAAACCTAATAATGCACGAGCAATGCCACCAATCAATCCAAACAAAGCTGAATAAAGTAATAGGTTCATATAGAAAAAATGTATTAATCTACTTATATATTTTATGAAAATAATATCTCAAAACAAACATTTATATTCTACTGGATTGAATTTAGTTTTATATGAATACAAAAGACACTTTGAAGAAAACCTGGCGTTTCATATGGCATGATGATAGTTGGGCAAGCTGGTTTGTAAACATAATAATAGCATTCATACTTGTAAAATTCTTGATATATCCTGGACTCGGTTTTATGCTTGGGACAACACATCCAGTAGTTGCTGTAATTTCAGGCAGCATGGAACATGAGGTGCAAGGATTTGATTATTGGTGGTCATTGAATAAAGATATATATTTAAAATTTGAGATAAATAAAAGTGAATTTGGAAGCTATAGATTCATAAGAGGATTCAATAAAGGGGATATCATGATATTAACGAAACCTAAATCTATAAAGAAAGGTGATGTCATTGTATTCTGGGCAAGTGTCGATGAACCAATAATACATAGGGTTGTAAAAATAAATAATGGGACTTACCAAACAAAAGGTGATAATGGTGTAACAAATAAATTCTCAAGATTTGATGAGATGAATATAACACCAGACAGGATAATAGGTAAAGCCTCAGTAAGAGTACCATATCTTGGATGGGCTAAATTAGCATTTGTTGAATTATTAAATAAACTCTTCCATTAAACAAAAGAATTATAAATTGTAAAGACTATTTTCTAATATGTCCAAAATTAATAATAATAAATTGGAAGTTTATGAAGTAGTTATGTCTTTAAGACTTCAAAAATTTGAAATGAGGAGTGATTAAAATCTTCTGCCCAAAATGTGATTCACTATTATTACCTAAAGACGGTAAGATGAAATGTAGTTGCGGTTATACTATTGGGGAGAGCAAGATAACTGATAAGAAAAAGAAAGTCAATGATATTGTAGTTGTAGATAAAAACGAGGAAAATTTACCAAAAATGCCTACTGACTGTACTTGCGGGAATACTGAGGCTTATTTCTGGACCAAACAGACAAGAGGTGGAGACGAACCTGAAACAAGATTCTTCAAATGCACTAAATGTTCTAAAGTGTGGAGAGAGTATTAAAATAGTTACTCCTTCAGAGTAGTGTCTTTATAAAGCTTTCGATTTGTCGATGCTATAGTAATATTTATTAATGTTCACAATTGATTATAATTACTATTAAATATGTAGTGGATGAAAAATGAAAAAAATAATACAACTAATATTTGTAATGCTATTCTTATCTTTAGCTGCAGTAAGTGTAAGTGCTGATCATAATAAGATACTAAGTATAACAGAAAATCTAAATGATAATCTAAACCCTGAATTTGATCCAGATACTAACATTTGGGATACTTACGTATTAAATGCTGAGGATAATGAAGCAATCCTAGACATAGAATTAACTACAGGACCAGAAAATGTCAATGTTGAGGTATTACATGTTGTAGAAGGAACAATCACAGATGTAACATCATTAGGAGATAATAGTTTTAGATTTGATCTTGGAATGGGTTCAAATACAATATATTTTGAAGTCCCACAAGAAGGAGAAAATACAAAGAGGGGCTATGTAATATTAATACAAAGAGGAACAGATACAGATAATGATGGAAGAGTAGATGTTCTAGATAATTGTCCAGCAATATTCAATGTAGATCAATTTGACACAGATAATGATAATATAGGTGATGATTGTGATACAGATATTGATGGAGATTCTTTATTAAATGGAAATGATAATTGTGAAAATGTTGCTAACATAGAACAAAATGATTATGATGGAGATGGAATGGGTGATGATTGTGATAATGATAGGGATGGAGATGGAGTATTAAATACAGAAGACACTTGCCCGACAATATTCAATGGAGATCAAGATGATGCTGATGGTGATAATATAGGTGATGATTGTGATAATGATAGGGATGGAGATGGAGTATTAAATACAGAAGATAATTGTGTATATCTAAGAAACGACGCGCAAATAGATATGGATAATGATAGAATAGGAGATTCATGCGATGGTGATATAGATGGCGACGGTTATGAAAATACAGATGACAATTGTCAATACATAAGCAACCCATTACAATTAGACATGGATAGAAACGGAATAGGAAATGAGTGTGATAATGATCATGATTTTGATAATATACTAGATGAAAATGATAATTGTGTATTTGCACAAAATCCTGGACAGGAAGATAATAATAATGATGGAATAGGAGATTCATGTGATATAGATAATGATGGAAAGGAAGATTTAGACCCAGATGCAGACAGAGTAATAACATTCTGGGACAATTGCAGAGAGATATACAACCCTGGACAGGAAGACAGAGATTTAAATGATATAGGAAATAAGTGCGATACAGAAGATTTTATACCTGATTTAAGAGTAAAAGAATCTAGTTATGACAGGAAAACAGGAATATTAACATTCACAGTAGAGAATGCATTAGGTGATGGATTAAATGATTTTGATTTCTTGAGTCAGGAACAAATAGAAGAAAATCCTGAAATAATAAATACATTCGGAAATATAGATAAGAAAATCAAGATAACAGTTGTATGGGATGATGGAAATTCAGCAGTAAGCATGTATGAAAATGAATTACCAGCAGCAATATCAGTAGATCCAGAATCATTCAGGCCTGGAAGGACAAGCGAGTTATTCAGTGTAAATGTTGGAAACCCATATAAATTAAATTTAGATGTATTAAATGGACTAAAGACGCCAACAAAATTAATAATAAGAATAGACGAGAATAATGAAATAATTGAAGTTGATGATTTTAATAATTGGTTCACAGCATATGAATACTTACCACCAATATTAGATTTAAGAAAGATAAAATTGAATGGAATAAACGATTTAAGAATAACAATTGGTGGAACAGATTCAGATGAAGTAACAAGCATCCCAGTAGGAACAAAAAATGTTAAGTTCTATAGTGGAGCTCTTCAATTAATTGAATTTGATCATGATTTTAGCGATAATATAGATCTAAGCAGAACAAGTCTAACATTAAATAATAATTTTATAGGGGCAGATTTTGATGGACAACTACCAACTGGTGAGACTAAGATATTGTATCTAATAAATAATGGATTTAATAAATTATGCGCAAAAAACTCTAAAGTATTAACACAAGATGATATAAGTGCTGATTGTAACCAACAGGATGAGATAGATTTTACAAGCTGTCTGGGAAATGTAAATCTTATTACAATAAACGGAATAAGTTGTAAAGAAGAAAGTGGAATTATAAAAATAGATGGATTAAGCTATTCAGGAATAGAGGGAACACAGCCAGTATCTCCAGCACTAAATAATGGCGGTGGCGGTGGTGGCGGCGGAAGAAGAACTGTTGTAAATCAGACTATAATAGATACACAGAATTCAACATTCAAAGCATCTGAACCAATCAAACCAGTACAGACTACAGCACAGAAACCAATAGAAGATATAAAAACAGCACAACCTGCAGATAATAATGCAATCACAGGACAGGCAGTAACAGATACTGGAAGCAACAGGAAATACGTTCCAATAGCAATAGGTTCATTAGCTTTACTTGGAATAGGAACTTATGCTGGATTAAGATTCTATAAAAGAAAGAAGTAAATTTATTTTTTAAAAATCTTTATATATAAGTTTAGAGGTGAAAGAATACATGGTTGTAGAAGAGGTGTTATCATTAACTTTCATTCCAGCAGTATCTTTGGGATTAATTCTAGGATTATATGAACTAATATTAATACACAGAGATGAAAATTTCAGAGGAAGCCACTGGATAGGACATGGAATACATGCAGTAATTTTTATGATTGTTGCACTATTCTTTGTATTTAATACAGATTTCTTTTTACAGATAACAGGATTGGGAGAAAAAGGGTGGCCTATAATAAGCAATCCATGGGCTGTTAGAATAATAATAGGATTAATACTAAATATAAAAATGCATGCTGTATCTGCTGTAATAAAAGGTGGATTGAAAGGAAGCATGACAGGTGGAATGACAGAACACTGGACTCATACAACATTAGTAACAATATTAGTTGTTGTAGCTCCTTTATACTGGCCATTAATCGCAAATTTCTTACCAGAATGGGCAGGCGGACCTGCATTAACTGAATAAAAAAGAGGGATAAAATGCAAAAAACAAAAAACAGAACTGACTTATTAAAGTATTTTTTAATAATATTAGTTGTCTTATCAGCATCATTCCTTATCTTAGCAAATGATCAATTACAAACTGGAAGTGCAATCAAAACTTTAGATCGTGCATCTCTACAAAAAAACACAGAAACAACAAGTGATACTGGAACATTAAAAGTAGAAACCACTCCTATTGGAGCTTCTATACTTGCAGGTAATATAAGAAAAAATACACCAACAACATTCAATATATCAGCAGGAAGTCATCAACTCAGAATAACAAAAACAGGATATAAAGACTTAGCATTTAATTTAGAAATAAAAGCCGGAGAGACTTTAAATATAAATAAAGTATTAGTACCATTAAATCTGGTGAAATTCAATTCAAATCCTGCAGTATCTAAAGTATATATTAATGGAGAATTTAAAGGAAATACTCCACTTAACACTTATCTTGATGATGGAACTTATGAAGTCATGATATCTAAAGATGGATATACAGAGTATAAGAGTACATTATTAATCAATGGGCAGAAACAGATAAACGTTGAATTATCACAACTTGCTACAGTAAAGATAACATCATCAATACAAAGAGCAGATGTTGCTATAGAAAAAACACCAGGAGTGTTCACTTCTTTAGGAAAAACACCATTAACAGCATATCTAGAACCAAGAGATTATAATCTAAGATTTATAACAGGAAATACAAATCCTTCTGTATATTATTATAAACTTAAAAATCTTGCAGCAGGAACACATACAAATTTCAATGCAAACCTGAGAGATTATCCAGCAGTAAAAATAGAATCAAACCCTTCAGGAGCTGATGTATATTCAACGGTCTATAATTCACGTGAGAGACACTTACTTGGTAAAACCCCATTAGAAATAAGAGATATATCTATCATCGCACCAAATTCTAATAATCGTTATGGAATTGAGATAGTCAAAGATGGATATTTGCCTTATACAAAACAAATCAGCATCAATGACCATACACCGTTATATGTAACTACAAATTTATTGCCTACTACAAAAATACATGTAGATGTAACAAGTAGTTTCATACCTAGAAATACAACAGTCTATATCTATGCATACTATATCAACACAGAAAATGTCTTACCGACACCAGTATATTCAATGAGTTCAGGAAGAGCAAACTGGAATTTTGACTACAAAATGAATGGTAATACAGAAAGAAAATACCAGTTAGTTGTACAGTATAAGAAGGCTGATTATACTGATAGAGCAAAGGATGTCAGATCTGATAATTATAGAACAGCCTATAAAGAAATATTAATCAGTCCTGGACAACAAGTAAATATACAGGTAATTAATGGAGTAAACGAAATTGCAATAAGAGTGATTTAACTTTTCTTTTATATAAATTAAAGGAGATAAATGTTTAAATACCCTACACTAACATTTTAGAACATGAGACTTACATTAAATGAACCAAGATTCCTAAAAGACAGCATATTAATAATTTCTGAACTAGTAAATGAGGCTAACTTAAAATTCTTAAAAGACAGAATAGAATTAGTGGCAATGGATCCTGCAAATGTATCAATGGTAATATTCAACTTGTTAAGCAGTGCATTTGCTGAATATGATGTCAAAGTTGAGAAGACAATAGGAATCAATTTAGTTAATCTAACACAGATACTCAAAAGAGTAAAGCCTACTGAGATCTTAACATTAGAATTAGATGAAGAGAGAAACAGGATGCATGTAATATTAAAAGGTACAACAACAAAGAAATTTGAATTAAGCTTATTAGACATAGATGAGAGAGAACAGAAAATACCAAACTTGAAATTCAATGCAAAAATTGAGACAAACACCTTAATGTTTAATGATGCAATAGAAGATATGGATATCATAGGAGATAGTCTAAGTTTATCAGCTTCTACAAATAACTTCTTAATAGAGTCAGAAGGAACAGTAAGCAAAGGAAAAGTAGAGATAACAAGTGATGATGAGACAACAATACAGGTTGGAGATAAAGCAGTAACATCAAGATACTCAATAGAATATTTAAAGAAAATAATCAAGGGAAGCAAGTTAACAAATGTTGTATCATTGGAATTCGGGCAGGATTATCCACTAAGAACTGAGTATAGAGTTGTAGACAAATTAAGTTTACAATTCATATTAGCACCAAGAACACCAACAGACTAATGAAAAATATATATTTTACAATTTTATTAATACCAATATTTATTCTATTATTAAGCTTCAAAGTATTTGTATATGACGAAAATTTCTATAAAGAACAATTCAGAGAAAATAAAGTATATACAAAATACAATGAGAGTTATGTAAACAATATAAGTTCTAATTTAGTAAACTACTTCAGAAGTAAAGAAAACTTAGGAAACTATTACACAGAAAGAGAAAAAATACATTTAGAAGATGTAAAAATATTAATAAATAAAGCATTAAAAATATTTTATATCCTATTTATTGTCCTGTTAATAATATTCTCTTATCTATTGCAAAAAAAAGATTACAAAACACTCTCAAAAATATTAAAATATGGAGGAATACTAAATTTAATAATCTATTTTATTATATTTATAGTTTCACTTATAAACTTTGAAAAATTCTTCATAAAATTCCATGAATTATTTTTTGTAAATGACTACTGGATGTTAAGTCCTAATGATATACTGGTAAATGTTTTTACACAGGAATTCTTCAATACAATATTAAGAAAAATAATAACAACATCATTAATACTATCGTTAGTATTCATAGTTGCTGGAATATTTATAGAAAAAGCTTATAAACATCGCACTTTATAGAAGATTATGCTTAAAAAAAGGGGGCAAGTTAGCACTTTCGTAATAATAGGTGTTCTAGTATTATTTGTATTTGTATTTATATTCATGCTAAGAGATTCAGTAAGAGAAAAATTCAGAGGAACAGTAGACAGAGAGGGATATTTGATTTCACAGATGAGCCAGATAAAAAAATCAATAAATGCCTGTTTAGCAGAAGAGAGTGAAAATGCTGTTAAACTTTTAGGAGAGAGCGGAGGATATTTTAATCCAGCAGAGCATGTAACATATCATGGAACAAAGATTTCAGTATTATGCGCCAAAACTCCTGGAGCTGAAACATGCAGTGCAAAACCAATAAGCATAGAACAGGCAGCAGAGAATCTTAATAATTATTTAACAACAGAAATAAAAAATTGCATAGACCTAAATCCATACAGGAAAAAAGACTATACATTAGAGACAGGAGAATTCAATTTAGATATAGAAATAAAAGATGATGAGGTAATTACAGAACTAAATTATCCAATAACACTAAAACTTGATGCTATAGAATTAAAAAATCAGGATATATTAAACAACCTAAAAAAGCCATTAGGAAAATCAATAAATTTAGCAAACCAGATAATAAGCAACGAGGCAAACTCAGGATCTTTTGATGTAATGGGAGCAAGTTTACTATCAAAAGGAGAATATACAATCAGAGAGAGAAAGAGCTATCCAAACAAGATTTATATAATAGATTTCAACGAGAGATATAAATTCAATATAGGAATACAGGGTGAATCATGAAAAAAATGATAGCCATATTAAAAATCTATTTAGTTATTAGTATCATCTTAATATTCGGATATAGTGAAAATGCTTATGCTGCAGGTGATGAAATAACTTCATGCTGTAAAAAAGCAGAAAACGGGCAGAGTTGTGTTGACGGATTAACACAAGAACAATGCCAAGAAGGATATGCAGGCGGAGTAAGATGTGAAAATGTAAATGAGTGCAGAAATAGAGGATGCTGTAAAGTAAATGGAGATTGTGTTACAGGGGCTTTAGAAGGGACATGTTATGGGGAGTATTATAATGATGCAGAATGCAATGTAGAACAGTGCAGATTAAAATGTTGCGTAGCAGGAAATAGCTGTGGATTAATGTCAGAAGAAAAATGCCAGGGAATAGGCGGTACAGTAAATGAAGCATTAGATATAGACAGTTGTAATCAAGTATGCGAAACAAAATCAAAAGGATGCTGCAAAACAGGAGAGGGATGCAGCTATGTTTCAGGAGAGAGCTGTTCAGGACAATTCTTTACAAATCAGGCATGTACAAGAGTATCAGGATGCAGCTGCAATAATGACAATCCAGCAACAGGATGCGTAGAAAATGATTTATATAATTATGACTCATGCGGAAATCCAACATTAAAAGAGAGATGCAATACTGCTGAAGGAAAACTCTGTTCTGACAAGAATAATGATGGGAAATTCGCATGTGAAGACATGAACTGCAAAATAGAGGATAATCCTTATCTAGATGAGAATAGTGATGGAATATTAAATAATGATGGAAAAATAAGAAAAAATGGCGAGGCATGGTGTGCATACCAGAGTGCAGTAGGATCAGGACTGGATTTACCAGGAACATCACATTATCTGCATAGTTGTATAAATGGAAAAGAAGAAGTAAAAATGTGCGGAAATGGTAACAGAGATGAGATATGCATCTATTCAAATCCTGAAGAGAGTACATTAAAAGAGAGCCAAGGATCCAGAGCAATATGTGTAGAAAACAATTACCAGGAATGTCTAGCATGTAATTCTGATGAAAACTTAAATGATGGAGAGACAAAAGCAGGGTGTTGTGAAAAAGCAGGATTATGTTATTGGGCTGGATTAAATGAGGATACGGAAATAAAAGGTTCTCAACAGGCAATAAGCTTTAATTTTTTATTACCAGAGAATGCAAATAGCAACTTAGAGGGAGAGATACAAATATTTGATAAAAAAATAATAGGAAGACTAAGTGAAGTCAAACTTTTATTCATAAATAATAAAGATAAAATAGAATTAACAAAATCATTATCTGAAGCATCAACATTAGACAAACAAAAGCTTGGGAATAAAGTATCATATAATTATGAACTAAAACTAAATCTAGAGAAGCCAGTAAAAGAAATAATGAATATTAATATAACACAGAGAGGAAAGAGTGAATTCCTAAGTTCAATACAGATAGAACCAACAATAAAACAGGAAGGAAGTTGTTTGCCATTTGTTCCACCAGGAAATATTGCAATAAAAACAGCAGGAAGAGATACATATTCAGGACTTATAGAAAAAGCAGAAGATGAATGTGCATTAGGAAATTCTAAAATAGCCACAATATGGGAGAGAGATGAATTTGATGATGATTGGGAGTGTACAAAAAATTGTAATACATATCCAGAAAATGATAAAAGCTATATGAATAACCAGAACTTCCTATGCGGGACCTATGGAGACTGTGGAGCGAAATGGAATATAGTAGAGAAATGGAGTTCAGAAGGGTATTATTTTGAGTGCGGAAGCAGTCCTGAATTAAAAGGAAAATATGAAGGGCAAGAGTGTGAAAGAAAAAAATATTATATAGATACGCCGCCAAATGAATTAAATTTTACAATATTCAAATATTCAGGAAAAGGAATAGTTGCTGATATAGATGGAATAGACTATATGTTCAGTATAGAAAAGACAACAGGAGAAAAAGTATTCGACATATCTAAAAAATCAGTGTATACATATTCACTAATAATCTTAACATTAAATCCTTTTACTCTTGTAGGAGGGGCAATATTATCTTATTACCAGCTGCCATTAATATTCGGAGAGGATGTAAAGAGAAGGCATTCAAGCACACACTGTGAACCATGGGAACCACCATTAGAGAATGAGTGCTGGAGATGCCATGCATTAAGCAATGAGACAGTTGATAATAAAAATTGTGATTATGCAAGTGGAAAATGCGGATTGTTGCCTGTAATAAATAATAAAATAATTAATGGATATGAATGCACACCACAAATGTGTTCAAGCCTAGGAAAAGATTGCTTATGGCAGGATAGCAATTTAGGAGCAAGATGTGTAGAACAGAAAGAGAGAGATGTAATATCTCCAATAATAAAAATAAAAAGTGCAGAGTATGAATGCCAGACAAATGAGTGTAGGATAGAGAACACAAATAATCCATCAGGAGTACAACAGGCAACACAAATAACAGGAGAGATAAAACCTGGACATAAACTTGCAATAACCATAGAGACAAGAAACCCAACAGATAATGGGGCTGATTTAACAAAATGTAGACATACATTCAATGCACAACAAGAGTATAATGATATGATAGGATTTGATGACGGACTTGGATTTGAACATAAAATAGAACTAAATTCATTAGCTGATGGAGAGTATAACATTTATTTTGCATGTGAAGATATAACAGGAAATGAAAACAAGGATAAATATTCATTAAAATTCAAAGTAGCACAATATCCAGATATATCTGCTCCAATAATCTTTGAGGCAAGGACACCAAATGGAATAGGAACATGGAATAGAAATGCAGGACAGAGAGAGAGTGCATATATTGCAAACAATACAAATTATGCAGAAGTTGAATTAATATTAAATGAACAGGCAAATTGCAGATGGACAGATATAAATGCTAACATTAATTATGAACAAATGAGTGGAAACATGATCTGTGAAGAACCTGAATCTATAACAGAACCATATTCATGCAAAACACAATTGAATGCAGAAAATGAAAAAATAATATGGTTCAGGTGTGCAGACTTAAAAGATAATAAAAATTTACAGAGTGTGCCTTTAGAAGGGTATAGAATAAAGAAAACAACAGGTCTAGAAGTTGCAGAAACAAAATGTATAAGCACAAATAATGAAAAATGTGAAGGGACAATAAATGATAACCAGATAACATTACAATTAATGACAGAGGGCGGAACTGAGGGGAATGCAAACTGCAAATGGGATCCTGGAACAGGATATGTAGACTTCTTAGAAGGACAGGGAACAGTATTACATAAACAACCTGGAATAAACCTAAAATCAGGAGATAATAAAATAGAATATACATGTGAAGATAAAGCAGGAAATCTAGCAGGCGGGACATTAAAATTCAATGCTGAAAAAGATACAGGGGCTCCAGTAATATTAAAGATATACCAGAGTGAAAACCAATTATCTGTAAATACAAATGAGAATGCATTATGCAAATATTCAACAAACAAGACATTTGATTTCAATACAGAAGATGTCTTATCAAAAGACAATACGGGAATGATACATACAATAAGTATAGATAATACAAATAGATATTTCAAAATAGGATGCATTGATAGATACGAGAATAAAGCAGGACCATTTGAGGTCTATGTAAATAAATAAGTTTATATATAAAATTAGGAGATAAAATAATATGAATAAAAGAGGGCAGGTAAGTGTTTTTGTTATATTAGGAATAGTTCTCATATTAGTTGTTGCACTAGTATTATTTGCAAGAAAACAGACAGGAATAGGCATACCATCATTCCAGTTCTTACAGGATAAATTAAAACCTGTTGAAACAAATCTAAAAGAATGTGTAAATAAACAAAAAGATACAGCAGTAAAAACATTTTTAGAACAAGGAGCAGATTATTATCCAACAGATTATTTATTATATAAAAGCATGAAAGTAAAATATTACTGCAAGAACATACCAAATGATGATAGATGCTTAAATTATTTACCACCATTAAAGACAATGACTGATAATCTAAATGTTGTATTAAGAAATGAGGTAGAGAACTGCATAAACAAAGATCTAGTTGATTCAAAATCATTTGGATATGAAGTAACAGGAAGCAAAATATTAACAACAAGAACAGAAGCTGTAGGGTCAGGAATATTAGTTGTTGTAAATTATGATGTACAATTAAAAAAAGGAGAAGATATAACAAGTCTTAAACCAATAAATGTTGTATTGGATATACCATTAAAAGAATTATATGATGTAAGCTATGATATAGTAAACTCAGAGGCTAAGTTTGGAAATTTTGAACAGTTATTCTATATGCTGAATAAGAAAGGACAATATCTGATAAATGTTGATAGACCATTCCCTAATAAAGTCTATAAGGTAAATAAAGATGGAAATAGTTATGAACTATGGTTTGCAGTAGAGGGAGAGAGTTCATGAATAAATATAAAAGAGTGATAAGTTTTTTAGAGATGTTTTTAGTAATAAGTCTAGTATTTTCAATAAGTTTCAGTTTAAATTCTAATATTGTAAATGCAGATACAACTGTAGGATGCTGTGAGAAAACAAAATCTGGAGAGTATTGCCAGACAGCAGCACAAGATCAGTGTGAGGCAGGATCAAATTTTGCACCAACAAGCTGTGAACAGACAAGTTATTGTAAATCAGGATGCTGTGCAGGAATAGGAGGATATTGTTATAATAATTATCCAAAAGCATTATGTGAAAAACAATATGGAGGAAGCTATAGTGCAGATCCATCATGTAATGTGCAAGAGTGTAATGTGGGATGTTGTGTAATAGGAACACAGGCTTCAATATTAACAAAAGGAAGATGTTTAAATGAGACAAGCAGATTCCCAGATCTAGAATTAGATTTCAGAGCAGATATACAAGATGAATCCTCATGTTTGAATCTGGCTAAAAATACAGAGAAAGGATGTTGTGTTTCTGATAGTGGATGTTCTTATGGTGCTAAGTCAACATGTAATGTACCTTCAGCAGTTAATGGAACAGGATTCTATAAAGACAAATATTGCAGCTCATTAAATGGAATGTGCAGTTGTGCTCCAGCTGATCATACAACAGGTGGAAAAGGAAATACAATGTGTTTACCTAATGATGACAGTGTATACTGGAAAGATTCATGTGGAAATCCTGAAGGGATAAAAGAAAAATGTGATTATAGCAAAGGAAGTCTTTGTGGTGATAGTGATAAAGATGGAATATTTAGTTGTGAGAGTCTAAAATGTGAAGGACAGGATGCTAATTCTGAAAATAGTAAAAAATTAAGTGTTAATCTAGAAAATTATCATGGAACAGATCCTCAAGAATTGAAAACAAATGAGATATTAAACGGAGAGAGCTGGTGCCAATCAGATAGCAAAGAACAAGATGCAAATAGATTATTTGGACAGGATCCAGTAGGATCAAGATATTATAGAAGTATATGTATAAATGGAAAAGAATTAGTAGAACCATGTAAAGATTACAGACAGGAATTCTGCTATTCAGCAAATGTAGATGTACCAAGAAAAGATGAACAAGGAAATGATATATTAGGTGGAATATATACAGAAGGAAGATGTCTGAAGAATGAATGGCAATCATGTATAGATAGTTGTAACACAGCAGATTCATTTACAATGAGCAAAGGAACATATGAAGAAGCTTTAAAGAAAGATGAACAATGCTGCGGAGATAGAACAAAAAGAGATTGTGCATGGACAGGAAGCAAATGTGCACCAGCAGTAAGCCCAGGAGCAAAATTCTGGGAAGGTGAAGGATCTGATACTTGTGGAAAAGCTAATTTAGAATGTACTGCTTACTTTGTATGTGGCGGATGGAATAGATTATTAGGATTATGTCAGGGATCTGGAGGAGAGAGAGTTGCCTCATCAGGAATAATCGGAGGAACATTCGGAGCTGGAGCTGCAATAGGAACAGGATTAACATTAGGAACAGTTGCTCTTGGACCAATTGCTTTAGCTGGATTAGGAACATTCGCAATCGTTGCAGCTAGAACTGGAACATCTGGAGGATGGCAATTAATAAGCGGAGGGGAATGTTTTAGCCAGGATTATCTACAGGCAGGAAATAATTTATGCAGAAGTTATGGAGATTGTGGAGCAGATTATAATTATTTAGTAGATGATGGAAATGTTCCAACAAATCTAAAATTAACAAAAGATGGATTTTCAAATACAGGAAGTATAGATAATGAAATAGCAGATGCTATAAGAGATGAAGATAGTAGAACAAAAGAGGGAAAAAATAACGGGCTTGAATATAATTATGGGAATAAAAATGCACAAGTTCCAGGAAACTTAAGCAGTAACCCTGATTGGAACAGAGGGGATACATTCTTTAATTTTGGAAATAATAACAAAGATGGAAGATCAAGTAAATACTTAAGGGCATTATATCTTGGCAATGAATATTCTGGTGGTATTGTATATGGAACTGCTATAGCTGGTGGAATAGCCTTGGCTGTATTTAATCCTTTATCCATATCTACATCTTTAGGTTTAGGAATAGGCTTAGGTTCAACTCCACAAGGATTATTGTTAAGAGGATTGATTGGAGCTTTACCATTTGAAACAATAGAAAAATCGGAATTTAATAAAGGAATAACTGGATTGGTAGAGGCTGAGAGACAACAGAGTGTTAATACTTATTTAGAGAATACACTTAATAATGGAAGAATATTTACTCGTTCTGGTTCAAAAACAACAGAAGTTGCAACTAAGACTTCAGAATATATATCAAAAATTAATAATCCTGTAGCTGTAAAGGGTCAATCTTATCCAAATGGAAAGGCAGCTATTGAT
>JBBSWW010000003.1:0-63168 GCA_038046085.1 Nanobdellota archaeon
TCCATGAAATACATATAGAAGGAGTATTTATTAAGGTTTTTGTATTATTATTTCAATGCTTTTTGGCTTCATTAATTTTTGCCTGTGTTTTTAGAATTTGCTTTATCTCTTTTGCTGGTACCTTTTCATTTAGTTAAGTTATTAAATTTTTGTCTAATTTTTAATTTATGTCAAATGAAGAAACTTTAAGATTAAAAGTTGAAGAAGCTATAGGCTTTTTAGCAGGACAATTTTATATTACAGAAGAACAACTTAAAACTTTCAGAAAACCATCATATAATGTTGCTGAGGAGATATTATTGGGAGTAGAAGGAGAGAAATCAGGACCACTAGTAGGAAAATATTCTTTCAAAGAAGCAAGATTCACTCTACCAACAAGATCATTAGAAGATTCTAAAACTATAGGACATGAAGCATCGCATTACATACATTATGAGTTAAATAAAGAATTAGTCGATAAAGTATGTAATACCAGAACACCTAATAGGTTATATTGGTGGGGATGGGAATTAATAGAACTAGTAGCAGAATACGGAGGACTATTATACGGTCAGCATAAAGGAGTAGAATACAAACAATTTAGTGAAGGTATGATATCAGATGATATCCCTGGAATGAATGCACAATTATACTTAATAGTATCACAAAGAGGATATGAAAGAGCAGACCAAGCAATAAAAAAACATGGAAATAGTTTATTACCAAGACTAGCAAGAATGACAATAGAAGAATCAGAAAAATTAGGAAGAATACTACCAATAACATTCTATGAAAGAAAAATAATTCCATTAATAGATAGAATGAGAAGATAATAAAACAAATTTCTATTAATCTAAATGTATCCATCATTAATCAAGTCATTAATAAATTTATCAAAAGATGGAGCAAGATTATATTTTTTAGATTCAAAATCTTCTCTTGACATCCATTCCATTTTCTCTATTTCTGAAGATGGAACAAAAATGCCTGCGTATCTTACAAAATACAACTCAAGACGTAAAGGATTATCTGAGTGCGCGGCTTTATCTATATTGTAATTATTATAGTGAGTAAAAGACTTTAATTCTACATTGCCTTCTTCTCTTAATTCTCTTCGAAGACATGCTTCAGTAGATTCTCCAGGTTCATATTTACCCCCAGGCTGAATCCAAAAGGGCTTCTTTTTAGGTTTAACAATAAGAAGTTTTTGATCTTCAATACATATAGCACCTGCTTTGATTATCAAATCTCCCATCTGTTCTTATTAAACTTTTTAAATATAAGCATTTCTTCACTTGAAAAGTTCTTTCAAAAAACACAGAATTACCACTAACTTAGGCTACATAATCTTTATAAAGTCTTGAATTAATCATAATTTAGATATAAACTTACTAGGAGGTAAGAGTAGAATGGGATTTAGAGAAGGCGGAAGATCAAACGGCGGTGGCCGTAGCTTTGATAGAGGTCCTAGAGAGATGCACGATGCTACATGTAGTGAATGCGGAACTCAGACAAAAGTACCTTTCAAGCCAAAAGAAGGAAGACCAGTATATTGTAAAGATTGCTACATGAAGAAAAAAGATTCTTCAGAGTAATAATATAATAACTTATACTTACAGAATTCTTAATTTATTTTTATTTTTTTATTTTAAAAACATTAATAAAGTTCTAATACTTAGTTTTATATTATGTGGGATCATAGTACATTAGTTTATGCAATACTCCTTGAACAGGTTGTTGGTTCAAGAGATACAGGATGTTTTGGTAGTTTCGATACTAAATTAGATTTTAATACTTATACAATAAATGACAAGTATAGTGCACAGTCAAAAAGTGTAATTGTGAAAGTAGAGAGTTTTTATGATTCATCTACTGGAGAACCACTAATCAGAGTTTCTGATATATAGTATATACTATTTCTTTATATAATAATTATTCTAAAATATTATCATGGAGAGTGGTTATAAATGAAAAATGTAATTTTAAGTCTAATATTAATAATATTCTTAATGGGATGCACAGCAAACCAGCAAAGTGCTTCTACACAAGATGGAAGAGCAGTATTTGCAATAACAGATGCTGCGGCAGATATGAAAACAGTAACAAGTGTAAAAGTTACAGTAGATAGTGTGAAAATCCATAGCGAGACAGATGGATGGATAGATGTAACTAATACAAAACAAGAATATGATCTATTAAAATTAAAAGCAGAAGATAAACAGGCATTATTAGCAGATGCACAATTAAAAGAGGGGAACTATAATCAGCTAAGACTGGATATATCAAAAGTCATAGTAACTGACAGTACAGGAGACCATGAAGCAAAATTACCATCTGGAGAGCTAAAGATAAATGGAGAATTAACAGTAAAAGCAAACACAACATCAACAGCAACATTTGATTTTATACTAGATGAATCATTACATATGACTGGAAATGGAAAATACATACTAGCACCAGTAATACAACTAGAAACAAGAGAGGATGCTGAAGTAAATGTAAATGATGATAATAAAGTAGAGATAAAATCTGGAAAAGTAAAAACAAATGTAAAAGTTGGAATGGATGTTAAAGGGGATGTAGGAATAGGGTTGGGAATATCTAAAGATGAGATTATAGATATTGATGCTGTTGGAGGATTAAAATTAGGATTGGGAGGTAACAAAGAAAAATCTAATGAAGCAAAAGCTGAATCTCAAACTTCAGTAAATGTTGATGATAAATTAGAAATAGACAGTTCATTAGAAACAGGAGTTACTGCTTAATTTTTTATTTTTTTGTAATCTCTATCTGAATATTTAATACCATTCATTGTATCTCTAACACAACTTAGTAATCTTTCTCTATACATCTCTCCTGCTAAAACTCTTAATCTTTTAGCTTGAGCAATATCAAGAGGTTCATGTGATATTTTTAATCCTTCATATTTTAAAGTATCTTCAATTGTCATAATTATTCCTTAAAATTATAATATTTAAATCTTCCTAACAAAGACTAAAAAAACAGTGTGTCCAAGCATCTGGTTCTTTGGACGAACTCTTAGATTATCAACAGTCCACTCTCTTTCTAATACTTCACAAACTTTCCATAAATAAAAACTAATATCTAGATGCTTAACAAATTCCATAACCTGAGTAATAGTAGGAAGATAACAGACAATAAAACCACCAGATTTCAAAGAATCTTTAGTATGAGGAATAACTTTCCAAGGTTCTAATAAATCTAAATGAATCAAGTCTAAATCTTTTTCATCAATACCAGAATAAATATCCTGATTCTTAATATTAACATTTAATTTAAGATTTTCAATGTTAGATTTAGCAAGATTAAAAAAATCAGGTTTAACTTCATATGATGTAACATTACAACCAACTCTAGCAAAATAAGAAGCAGTATTACCACAACCAGAACCAGCATCAACAACATTCGAACCAACACCTAAACCTGTAGTTGTAATAATTAAACCAATATCCTTGTAATGCGCAATAGCAGGACCTCTCTTAATTTCATGAATATTATCAATAAAAGAAGAATTAAAAACTATGAAATCCTTATCCATATTAGATTTTACAATACCTGGCTTAATATCAGATTCTTTTAAAATACCAAGATGAGAATGAAAGTCTCCCTTCTTATAATAATGAACATCTCCATTAGGATCAATAATAATCTTAGTTACCATAATAAATAGTTAAGAATAAAGTTTTATAAGACTAACTAATTCTTTTTTCACCAATCTTATGTTCAATACCATCACGAGCCCAATGCCAAGGTCTTTCACGAACCAAATGATTACATTTAACAGAATTATCACAATAAATCTTTAAGTTAAGTTTTTCAATAACATCCTTACAGAAAATAACATCATCAAAACCGCCATCTAAATTTTCTCTAAAACCTAATCTTTCTAAAATAGATTTGTGAATAAGTATACAACCAGTACCACACATCTTAATTTCTATAATATTATCATTATTAACTTCTTCTTCAGTTAATTGTCTACGAATACGAGAAAAATTAAAATTTTCTTTAACTAAAACATTATAAAACTGAGGATTCCTAACCTTAATATTCTCTAAATTATTTAAAATCTCATTTTGTTGTTGTTCAGAAAACCAACCATAAACAACCGGAAGCTTTTTTTCAATACCATTATGCATAAAATAACTATAATAAACACCAGTAATAACTTCTTTATTATCAGAAACTAACTTCCTTAAAGCATCTTTAGATAATAAAACATCCTGATCAACATCAAAAAAATAATCATAACCATCATCAAGAACTTTTTTAACCATTAAATTACGGCAATAAACCATACGCTTCTTAATACTAGAAAACTGAGAACCATCACGAATCATATTAATTTTATCCTTATATTTATTATAAAACTCATCAGAGTCAGAATTATCAATCAATAAAATATCAAAATTAGGATAATCCAATTCCTTCAAGCTCTGAATAAAAGCATCAGTAGAGTATTCATGATTCTTAGAAACAGGACCACCAACCAAAACTTTAGGAAATTCCATAACTATTGAATTAATTAATATTATAAAAAACCTTTTATTATAAACCAGACTCAACTAAAAACAAGTCAGTATTTTTAGCACCCATATAATCAGTTTCGTAAATAATATACTTACCATCACTAGAAAATTGAGCATTAGGCTGGGAATGAGTGTTACTATCATAACTATTATCATGAGAAACTAAAATGTATTTATCATTAGAGTCAAGTTTCATAATAATAATCTTATTCTTATATATAGAATCTATAGGGAGATAGCCAGGATGGACAGTAATCAAGAAAGTATTACCATCAGGATGCCATGCACCATGACCTTGATAAGGACTAATATCCTTCAATATATTGCCATATAAATCAATAATATAACCTTCAGATGCACACAAAATTTTATCTTTATTAGGATTAATATCATAATGAGAACATTCAACTGGAATTCTTCTAATTTCATTAGTGTTAATGTCTAAAACTAAAGGCTTGTTAAAATCTCCATGGAAATCCCTATCTTTACCTCTTGTTAAAAATAAAATCTCATGATCATTAATCCATACAGGATGATCAAGATAAAAAATATTTTTTTCATCAGTAATAAACAATTTCCTATAACCAGAACCATTAGAATTTATCAAAGAGAGAGCCTTATGATGGTCATTAAACTTAGTGCTTTCCTCAATAAATACAAAACTAGAACCAGAAGGATTATAACGAATAAAAGACATAAAATTTCTAATAGGAACATAAATAATCTTTTCTTTAAAGCTAGTAATATTAACAAAATGAATCTTTCCAGTAGTAGTGTAAACAACTTTATTATCATTAGACCATGAAGGAGACCACCCCCAAGACCTATCCTTAGAGATTAAATTAATCTTACCATTAAACATATTCATAACATAAATCCCAGACTTACCATCAATCCTATCAGATTTAAAAATAAACATAGAATCATCAGGACTGAAATGTTTAGGCTCCTGGTAAAAAATATTATCATTAAATCTATTAGAGGTTAATTGAGTAATATGTGTCTTTTTATAAGATAAACCCTGAAAAATTCTCTCAGATTTGAAAGATAGGTTATCACTAATTAACATTCCAGTAATATCTAAAATATTGTTTTTGTTAAGAAAAGACAATGATACTAAAATCAAAGAAATCACTATTAAGATACTTACTAAACCTCTTTTCATAAGTAATTTATTGATATAAACAGTATAAATATTTATCTTTAGGTTTATTTTGGAGTTAATGATATAATAACGATAACTTTTTCTAAAAACTAATAAATTCAAGCTAATGCATACTATTAGAAGATGAATGCGGAGAACAGGATTCGAACCTGCGAAGGCACTAAGCCAATAGATATCTCAACAATCATTATAATTGCCAGATAAAAGGTTTTCACCTGCGGCCTCTTGAGTCTATTCCGTTTGGCCGCTCCGGAATCTCCGCATCTGATAAAAAGTAATTAAAAATTATTTATAAAAGTTTTCTTTTAAAAAATATAATACTATCGTATGACCGACATACTTATAAATCAATAAACTTACTATAGATTCAATGAAAAATTCTGTTATAGAACTCAAAGATGTTTGGAAAATCTATGAGATGGGTGAGACAAAAGTAGAGGCTTTAAGAGGACTTACTTTAGATATAAGAAAAGGAGAATTTGTAGCAGTACAGGGACCATCAGGATCAGGAAAATCTACTACTTTTAATATGATAGGATGTCTTGACTTACCAACAAAAGGAAAAATATTCTTAGATGGACTTGATATAGCAAAACTGACAGAAAATGAATTAGCACAGATAAGAGGAAAGAAGATAGGATTCATATTCCAGACTTTTAATTTAATGCCAAGCATAACAACATTAGATAATGTAACACTACCATTAATATTCCAGGGAAACTTAAACAAAGAAAGTATACATAAGGCAAAAGAATTATTAATAAAAGTAGGATTAGGACATAGGATGGGACACAAACCAAACCAATTATCTGGAGGAGAACGTCAGAGAGTTGCAATAGCAAGAGCATTAATAAATGATCCAGAAGTAATCCTAGCAGATGAACCAACAGGAAACTTAGATACAAAAAACGGAGAATTAATAATGAATATGCTAGGAGAATTAAATAAAAAAGAGAAAAAGACAATAGTATTAGTAACACATGAAAAAATAGTATCATCACATGCTAATAGAGTTATAAAAATAAGAGATGGGAGAGTGGAAAAATGAAAAAAAGTCTATTAATAAGTATAGCATTAATGTTAATATTATTAGTAAGCTTAGTAGATGCAAGAGTAACAGTAATATCAAAAGGAGAGGATATAAAGATAGACTTGATAAAATTTGATCCATCACCAGTAACACCAGGATCAGAGACAGAGGTAGAGTTTGAGATAACAAACCTAAGAAAAGAGACATTACCAAATTCTAATATAAAATTAGTAACAAAATTCCCATTAGAACCAGTAAAAACTGATGTTGATATACCGGCAATAAAACCTGGAGAGAGTGTACAGTTCAGTTTCAGGTTCAAGACAAATAAAGATGCATTGGCAGGAGATTATCCAGTATCAGTACAGTTCTATTCACCTGGATTAGAATCATTAACAAGCGAACCATTCTCAGTTCCTGTCATATTAAGAAGCAGAGCATTATCAGGAATTGGTTTTACAATAACACCTGAGATAATAAGTCCTGGTGAGAAAGCAAATGTAAAAATAGATTTCCAGAACACAGAATTATCATCATTAGAAGATGTAGTAGTAAAACTAGATCTAAGCAATACAACATTACCATTCGCACCAATACAGAGTGGTACAGAACAGACAATAAAGACAATAAGTCCTGGAAGTTCAGCATCATTAAATTTTGGATTGATAGTGTTTCCAGATGCAGCATCAAATGTATATAGAGTTCCTGTACAGGTAACTTATTATGATTCAACTGGAACAAAATTCACGAAAAATGAGGTAATAGGAATAGTTGTAGGAGCAAAACCAAAATATCAATTAGATCTTGAAGAGAGCACAGTATACCAGAAAGGAAAAAGTGGAAAAGTTGTATTAAGCCTATCAAACATAGGACCAACAGACATGAAATTCACAAGCTTAACATTATCAAACTCTGAAAACTATGATGTAATCTCAAAATCAAGAGTATATGTAGGAAACTTAAAACCAGATGATTTCGAGACAGCTGAATTCAATATCTATGTAAAAAGTCCTGGAACATTAAAAGTCAATATAGAGTATAAGGATACTTTTAATAATGATTATTCTGAAACAAGAGAATTGACATTACCAGTATATGACAATAATCTGATAAACAAATATGGACTGATAACTACAGAAAGTAATGGACAAATTGTTACATTTATATTACTATTATTCGTTATTGTTATTATAATAGGATGGGTAAAGACAAGAAGCCTATTAGAAGGAATAAAATACGCTTTCTCAACAATATTTGGAATGATAATAAAATTCCTTAAACAGTTTACCCCAACAAATATAAAAAAGAACTGGAAGACATTCAAAGAATTTGTAAAAAGACAATGATAAAACATTATTTTTTTATTTCTTTAAAAAGTTTATCACACAGAAAACTAAGATCAAGCTTGACAATATTGGGAATAGTAATAGGAATAATGTCAATAGTAGCATTACTTACTATATCATCAAGTTTGAAAAGTTCAATAGAAGATCAGTTTAGTAAAATAGGAGCTACAAGACTGTATGTATTTCCTAAAAGTAATGCCGGATTTGTGCCAACACAAGGATTAGAGAAAAAAGATGGAGAAACATTAGAGAGGTTAAGCGAATTTAAGTGGGTAACGCCATATCTAATGCAGAGTTCAAGTGTAGAATTTAATAGTGAAGTAAAAAAAATCAGTGTATTAGCAACACCAACAGATCAGTTAGAAGAGAGATGGAAGGATTTAGATTTTAAAGTAGATAAAGGAAGATTATTTACAGATAATGATGGGTATTCAGCAATAATAGGAAAAAGAGTAGAAGATGATGTATTCAAGAAGGATATAAGAATAAATGATAATATAATAATAGAAGGGAAAAAATTTAGAGTAATAGGAATATTAACAGAGTTTGGAAATCCTGATGATGATAATAGAATCTATGTGCCAATAGAAACAGCAAGAATTGCTTTTAATAAACCAACACAACTATCAATGATAGAACTTGTAGTAAAACCTGGAGTAGATATACCAGCAGCAGCAAAAAAAGTTGAGAATACATTATTAAAATCTAAAGGAGAAAAATTATCAGCATCAAAGAAAAATCAACTAAGTTTTGAAGTAATAACACCAGAACAGTTACTAGGACAATTAAATAATGTTTTGTTGATAATACAACTAGTACTAGTAAGTATAGCAGCAGTATCATTAGTTGTTGGAGTTGTTGGAATAATGAATTCAATGTATACATCAGTATTAGAGAGAACGAGAGATATAGGGGTAATGAAGTCTGTAGGTGCTAAAAGAAGTGATATATTAAAAGTATTTTTGATAGAAGCAGGAATCATAGGATTAATAGGTGGAGTAGTTGGTGTAATAATTGGAGTAGCACTAGCTAAATTAGTTGGGAGTGCTGCAGCTGAATCTGGATTTTCATTCTTAAAAATAAAAATAGATTACTTTGTAATGTTATTATGTATAATATTTTCAATGTTATTTGCAATGTTCTCAGGATATTTGCCAGCAAAAAGAGCTTCTAAAATGGAACCAGTGGAGGCATTAAGAGGATGAAGATAATAAAAGATTATTATAAACTAATAGAGAGCAATTTCAGGAATAAAAAACTGAGATCATTCTTGACAACATTAGGAATAATAATAGGGGTAGCATTAATAATAATCTTAATCTCATTAGGTCAGGGAATGCAGAATGCAATAAGCTACCAGTTCAATAAAATAGGAATAAAATCAATAAGAGTAGTAGCAGGAGATCTAAATGGTCCACCAAATGCGGCATTTGGATTAAATAAAGATTTACAAGAACACATAGAAAGAGTAAGAGGTGTAGATTATGTAAACCCAGTAATAATAAATGATGGTATAATGACATTTGATAGTGAAGGAGCATTAGTAAGCGTATTTGGATATGATACAAAATTATCAGAAAAAGGATTTGCAGATACAGATGTAAAACTAGAAACAGGAAGATTCTTCACACCAGGAGATAAAGACTCAATAATAATAGGAAATAATATCGCAATTAAATTATATAATAAAAAAATAAGAATAAAGAATAGTGTAGAAATAAATGGAAGAAAATTCAGAGTAATAGGAATATTTGAAAAAACAGGAACAGATGTAGATAATAATGTTTACATGCCATTAGATGTATCAAGAGAATTATTTGGTAATTCAGACATAGTAAATGTATTCATAGTACAGATAAAAGATGGAATAAATATAGATGAAACTGCAAAAGGAATAGACAGAGAATTATTCAGGGTATTAAAAAACAAAGATGCGTATAAAGTCTTTACACCAGCACAATTAGTAAGTTATATACAAGACATATTAGGAGCAATTTCTGTATTTTTAACAGCAATAGCAGGAATATCATTAATAGTAGGTGCAGTTGGAATAATGAATTCAATGTATACATCAGTATTAGAGAGAACAAGAGAGATAGGAGTAATGAAAGCAGTAGGAGCAAGAAGAAGAGATATATTACTATTATTTTTATTTGAAGCTGGATTAATAGGATTAGTAGGAGGAATAATAGGGATAGTAATTGGGATCATTGTTTCTTATGGAATAGGATACTTATTATCTGGATTAGGATATGAACTAGTAAGGATAAGTGTCAGTATTAACTTAATATTAGGAGCATTATTGTTTAGTTTTATAGTAGGATTAATCTCAGGAGTATTACCAGCTTATAGAGGGAGTAGGATGCAGGCTGTAGAAGCATTAAGATATGAATAAGCTTTTAAATTAATATCTGGATAAAATAATTATGAAATACTTACTATTCTTAAATAAATTTGAATTAGATGTGAATGTATTAAAAAACAAGTTAAAAAATAAAGTAAATAATTTTACAGAAAGTGAAGGAAGATTAGTCATAGAATCAGATCAAGATATAAGTGAAGAACTAAAACAATTACATGAAGTAAAAAAATATTATATAATAAGCACAGAATGGAAAGACTTAGATTTCAAAAGACTAAAAGGAGATGCATTAAGAACAATAAAAAATTATAAAACATACATCATAGAAACTAAATTCATAGATAAAATGCCCATATCAGCAAAATCAGTATATAAACAGATAAATCCATACTTAAAATATGAAGGAATAACTGTAGATGAGAATAATCCAGAAGTTGTATTATATGTAGAATTTAAAAAAGAAAACGATAAAAGGTACTATAGAGTATGTTATAATGAAAGACAGAAAATGGAAAAAATAAAACCAATAGAAATGGAATATAAAAACTTCTATGTAGTATTAGAAGAACCAAGAATAGTAGAAGAGATAAGTGATTTCTTAAGATTATGCTGGATATTCAAGATGCCATTATACATAATAACAAAAAAACAAAATGAAGTAGAAAATGTGTTAAAAAAAGCAAAAGAGATAACAAAAGGAATAGTATATGAAGAAATGATAATAAAATACATACCATACTTATCAAAAGATTATATAAAAGTAGGATTTACAAAACACGCAACACAAAATGAGAAAGAACTAGTAAAATTCTTTGATAAAAATGATGAAGAAAAAATAATGCTAGTATTCGGAAATGATACATATGGATTAAGCCAGGAAGTAAGAGATGATTTAGATCATTGCTTTAGATTAACACCAGAACTAAATAAACCATTAAAAGCTAATCAAGCATTAAGTTATGTATTAGGAATATTTACAGGAAGAAAAATTTAATCCTTAGAAATTCTTTTTCTTTTAACACTCTCAGATTGATCAAGATAATTTTCATTAGAAGTTATAGTTTTTCCTATCTCTTTTTCAGCTTCTTTTCTAGCATTTCCTGCAACTTTTCCACCTCTAATGGCTTTATCTTTACAATCATCAAAACCTTCAGCGTTCTCATTTTTTGTTATTTCGGTTGTAACTCTCTCACCTAACATTGTAAATATCAACTCTAAATCATTCATATGATCTCTAAGATTTTCTTTATTTAAATTCTTGAAACTTTTGTATTCTTCAACTGTTTTACCAAAAGTAGCTTTAGATATTTCATTAGTCAATATTGCAAATTCTACATCTTCTTTAACATCATGTTTTTTCCATTCATCTGTCAATTCTTGCCTAACTGCTATTCCACGAACTCTTTTCTCAATCCAATCATCAGAATAACCTTTAAGCCTGTATAACTCTTTCATTCTTTGTTGAGCGAGTTCTGGATCTGCAATTTCTTTAACTCTTTCATAACCGACCTGAGCAAGCCATAATTTGAAAGGTTCTGCTTTAGGGGATGTTATAGACTGAACTATACGAAACGCTCCTTTTGTATTAGTACAATTCATATTTTGTTTACCACCAGAAGTATCAATAGGAAGGGTAGTGGCAATTTGCCCCCATCCTTTGGAAAGTTCTTCATCACGTCTTCTCATATCTTTAAGATAACCTTTAGGATCTTTAGAATCAATTAATACAAAAATAATATCCTCTATAACAAACCACCACTCATTATTATGCCAAGTTTTCCTAATATTCTTACCTTCAAAAACTGAAATAGCATTATTCGAGTCCATAAAATATAATAGAATTTATAATATATAAACCTGGCGAGTGTCTATGTCGTGTCCAGTGGAAAGAAGCTATTTTAAAGCATTTCCACAAGAAATTTTTTATAAAAATTATTTCTTAACAACATCTAATTTCATATGAATATCTTTCAAGAACTCTGGAGTCCAATCCTGAGGAGAACTATCCATAGGATTTTCTGCAGATTTATTCTTAGGGAAAGCAATGACTTCACGGATATCATCAACACCATTAAGCAAAGCACAGAATCTGTCAAAACCTAAAGCAAGACCACCATGAACTGGGGCTGAGTATTTGAAAGCATTAAGTAAAAAGTCAAACTTCTTTTCAGCTTCTTCATAAGTAAGACCAAGAACTTTAAGAGTCCTAATTTGAACATCTTTCTTATGAATCCTGATAGAACCTCCACCTAATTCAACTCCGTTAAGAACAACATCATAAGCTTTAGCACGAACTCTATAAGGATCTTTTTCTAAGTATTCAACATCTTCGTTCATAGGAGAGGTGAAAATATGATGACGAGCCTGCCATGAATTAGAATCTTCATTAAATTCAAATAATGGGAAATCAACAACCCAGCAGAACCTGAAATCATCTTTCTTCATCAAATTTAATTTTTTACCAATGTGAAGTCTTACTTGACCAAGACCAGTACAAGCTTTTTCAAATTCATCAGCAGCAAACAATAATAGATCTCCATCTTTAGAATTTGTAGATTTAATCAATTCCTTTTGAATATCATCAGAGATATACTTAACAATAGAACTCTCTAATTTATTACCTGCTATAACTTTAGCCCAAGCTAAACCTGGAAGTTTGTATAATTTAGCAACAGTAATAAGTTCTTCAATATCAGTCCTAGAGAATTTACCACAACCTGTAGCATTCAAACAATAAACAGAACCATATTTCTTATTCAAGACATTAGTGAAAACAGAGAAACTTGATTTCTTAACAATATCACTAACATTAACAAATTCTAAACCGAATCTTAAATCAGGCTTATCAGAACCATACTTAGACATAGCTTCATGGAAAGTAAGTCTCTGGAAAGGAGTTTTAATATCCTTATTAAGAACTTTCTTGAAAACATTCTTTATAAGACCTTCAACAATATTCTGGATATCTTCCTGTTCGATGAAAGACATCTCAAGATCAATTTGAGTAAACTCTGGTTGACGGTCAGCTCTTAAATCTTCATCTCTTAAACAACGAGCTAACTGGAAGTAACGATCACAACCAGCAACCATCAATAACTGCTTATACATTTGAGGAGATTCAGGAAGAGCATAAAACTTACCAGGATGAACTCTTGAAGGAACTTTGAAAACTCTAGCACCACCAGGAGTAGTCTTTACGAACATTGGGGTTTCTATTTCCATAAAATCTTGAGATGAAAGATATTCACGAGCAGCTTGAGCAGCTTTATGTCTATTAAATAATCTATTCTGCATGACAGGACGTCTTAAATCCAAGTACCTATATTGTAATCTTAATTCTTCATTAATTTCAGCTCTATCATCAATCTCAAAAGGTGGAACTTCAGATTCGTTAATAATATTCAATGACTTACAATCAACTTCTATCTCACCAGTAACAATATGTTTATTCTCCATACCTTTTGGTCTAGTTCTTATTGAACCTGTAACCTGAATACACCATTCTCTTCTTAGCTTATCAGCATCAGGCATTTTGGTAGGATCTAATACTATTTGAGTAATACCATATCTATCACGTAAATCTATAAAGATAATACCACCATGATCTCTCCTAGAAGCGACCCAACCACAAAGAATAGTTCCTTTCTCAATATCTTTAGAAGTTAGTTCCCCGCATGTGTGTGTTCTAAAACTAGTTTTTGACATAAAAATAACGTTCTTAAAGAATTTATAAGGTTTATTGTTGGTTGTTTTTGTAAAATAATATATTAATTGATAATAATTCTTAAATACTCAAAATTATTTGAGATAATATGAATAATATAGAATTTGAGATAAGAAGTTTTATTTCAAAAGATAAATACAATGAATTAATAGAATTTTTCAAGAACAATGCAGAATTTTTGAATGAAGATTATCAAGAAACATATTACTTTGATACAAAAGAAGACCTAAGAATACAGAAAAACAATTACTTCTCTAAAATCTGGATGAAGAAAGGAAAAATGCATGATGAACAAAGAGAAGAAATAGAAATAAAGTTTGAAAAAGAGGATTTTGAAAAACTAGAAAAAATGTTTACAAGCATAGGAATAAATGTAAATATAAAATGGTTCAGAACAAGACATAATTACAAATGGGATGATATAGTAGTATCAATAGATTATACAAGAGGATATGGATATATAATAGAATTAGAAAAAATGAGCACAGAAGAGAATAAAACTAAAGTTTTAGAGGAATTAAAAAAACATTTCGAGATGTTAAAAATACCATTAACTTCTAAAGAAGAATTTGACAACCAATTCAAGAATTATAAAGAGAACTGGAAGACATTAACTGCCTAGATATACTTTTAAATATTTCCAAATTTTACTTATCATGGAAGATATACTATTTATTGTACATCCTTATACTTATAGAATTGATAATGATGGAGATGCAGCAATAACAGATCAATCTTCTGAAATGGATTTTAAAATTGATTTACTTACAAAACAATTTTTTGAAAATAAAAATAGGGTTATAGTCTCATTTACTCATCATATTTTTAGTGAAATGTCTTTATTTGCCTTTTGTGAGGCATATGGCTTTATTTATGAGGATAATTTAGAGAAAATACTTATTCCAACAACTGGTGTTCCTTTAGGTACTAATAAACCTTTAAATGTTGATGATGAAACATGGGCTAATTTAAGAATGGTTTATACTACAGAAGAAAAATTAAAAGATCTAGTCCCTTTTCATAGAGATGCTTATTTTATTGGTGGAATGTTGGAAGCTTGTGTTAGTAACTTTGCCATTTATTGGGATAAAAATCATAGAACCCAAAATAATAACTTGTTTTATATTCCTGAACTTTGTGTTTCACAGAATGTTGAAGCTAGAATAAGGGCTGAAGATATTTTAAAGGAAAGAGATATTTTAGCATTGACATACGAAGAAGCAATGGAAAGACTAGCTAGATAACTTCTTTCTATAAGAAGAAAACCAATAATGAGAGTAAGCAGTATAACCTTCTAGTTCAAACATTATCACTTTATTACTTCCAATATAAGCATCTTTGATTTTCTTGACTGTATATTCTTTATTTGGAACTAATGGGTTAGATATAACTTTAGATAAACTCCTTATCTCCCAGGAATCTCTTACTTTAATTCTATCACCTTTAGAGATATTCAATGCATCCTCTAATCTTAATGATTTTTCTTCCATAAAATCTACTATGAAACAGAATTAAAGAATCTTGAGAGGAAAAAACCGTAAAAATCTTTATAAACATCGGAAATCCATAATAACTTAATGGAAACTTTCTTGAAATATGCAGAAAAAAAGGGTTGTAATTATATAGAACTAAAAGAGTATTCTGGAAACAGGACAAGCATACAATTAGAGAATGAGAAAATAAAAGAATTATCAAAAGGAAATGCATTAATGTATGCAGCAAGAGTGATTTACAAGAACAAAGAGGGATTAGCTTATTCTAATAAGGAAAATTATAAAGAATTAATAGACAATGCAATAAAATTAGCTCATAAGAACAATAAGATAATAACAATAGATAAACTACCAAAATTAAAAAAAGCAGTAAAGACAAAATTAAAGATAAATCCAGAAGATATAGACTTAGAAGAGAAGAAAAAAGATGTCATGAAACTAGATCTAAGAAAAGACTATAAGAAAATAAATTCATTAAGAGTAAATTATAGTGATAATAACAGAAAACTAAAGATAATTACTTCTGAAGGAAGAGAACTAACATGGAATGATAATGTTGTAGGAATAGTATCAGTAGCATATGCAAAAGAGGGAAACAGACTAGAACAATTCTATAAATCAAAAATAAAACATCAAGGATACGAACTATTCAGGAAAGAGGCAACTGAACTAGTAAATAATTCAATGGAAATGGCAGAAAAGATGTTACAGTCTAAATTAGCTAAAGGAGGAAATTATCCAGTAATAATTGATCAAGCATTAGGTGGAGTTTTTAGTCATGAAGCAGTAGGACATGGATGCGAGGCAGACAATGTATTACAAGGATCAACAGTAATGAATGAAAAGATAGGAAAACTAATAGCAAGTACTTCTGTAAATATAATAGATGATGGAAGTCTAGCAGATGGATATGGGTGGATAGCATTTGATGATGAAGGAGTTGAGGGACAGAAGACATATCTGATAAGAAACGGATTCTTAGAAGGGTATCTACATACAAGAGAGACAGCATCATTATTAAAAATGAAACCAACAGGAAATGGGAGAGCAGAGAGTCTAGGACATAGAGCAATACCAAGAATGACAAACACATATTTTGATAATGGAGATTCAAATTTCAATGAGATGTTGGGAAAAATAAAAGACGGATATTACCTAAAAGGATCATCTGGCGGACAGGTAAACCCATCATCAGGAGAGTTCTTATTCAATGCACAATACGGATACAGAGTAGAGAACGGAGAAATAAAAGAACTAGTTAAGAATGTATCATTGACAGGAAATATATTAACAACATTAAAGAATATAAGTCTAGTAGGAAAAGATTTAGAATTCTCACAAGGAGTATGCGGAAAAGATGGACAGCATGCACCAGTAGGAGATGGAGCACCACATATAAAAATCGATAAAGCAAGATTAGGCGGGCAAGAATGATAGAGAAAGTTGAGAGTTATATAAAGAAAAAAGGGATAGAAGAGTATGAAGTATTCTATGAAAGTTCAGAAAAGACAAGAGTGATATTACAAAGAGATAATATAGATTTCTTAAGCAAAGGATATGTAGATGGAATAGGAATAAGAGTATGCATAGACAAGAAACTAGGATTCAGCAGCACAATAGATCTAAAGAATTATGAGAAATGCGTAGATGAAGCAATAAAGATAGCTAAATTGAATAATAAAGATGAAAAATTCGTGAAATTCAATGATACAAAAATAAAATCAAAAAATAAAATCTTCTATGATAAGAAATTAATGAGTAAAGATATAGAATACATGAATAAATATATCAAGGATTATATGAAAATAGTAAAAGATACAGATAAAGAGATAAAATTAAACGGAGGAGGATTTGAGAAATCAACAAGAACTAAAAAGATAATAAACTCTGAAGGAATAAACCTAGAGAGCACTAATTGCAATAATACATTCTGGTGTGAACTAATGAAATCAAAAGAGAATACATTAGGATTTGGAGAGATGGAAAAAACATTACTGAAACCAGAAAAAGCAAAAGAACATATAAAAAGATTGTTAGAGTGCGAGAATAAAAATACGCCAGAAACACAAAATATAAACTTGGTATTACATCCAGAAGCATTCTCAGAATTATTAGGAGAGATATTCCTAGATGCAATAGATGCAGAAAGTGTGCAGTCAAAAAAATCAATATTACAGGATAAACTTAATAAGAAAATATTCCATAAAGATATAACAATAATAGATGACTCATTATCTAAAAACTTGATATTTTCAAGAGAATTCGATGATGAAGGAACAGCATCAAGAAAAACATCATTAGTAGAAAAAGGAGTATTGAAGAATTTCTTATATGATACATATCATGCAAACATAGATAAAGTAAAATCAACATCAAGTGCTTCAAGATCATATTCAAGCACACCATCAATATCTACAACAAATGTATTAATGAAAACTGGAAATAAAACAGAAGAAAAAATATTAAATTCTGTTGATAAATTAATATATGTAAAAAATCTAATAGGAACACATACAGTAGACAGCACAACAGGAGATTTCAGTTTGGGAGTAATGGAAGGGCATATCTATGAAAAAGGAGAGATGAAATATGCTGTAAAAGATACAATGATAGCAGGAAATTTCTATAAAATGATGAATGATATAATATCAATAGGGAATAAACAGATACATACAGGAGGAACATATTTCCCAATAGTCTTATTAGGAAAAGTAAAAATGATAGGAAAGTAAAGTTTTATTAACAGAATTTATTTCTAAAGTTTATGGATCTAAGTAAATGGAAGAAAATAGAAGAAAGACCGGTATATGAAGGATACCAGAAAATCTATGTTAAAAAATTTGAGATGCCAGATGGAAAGATAGGAGAATTTGAGGTAAGAAAATCAAAAGACAGTATAGGTATATTAGCAATAACAAAAGATAATCATGTAATAATCGCAAGAGAATTTAGAGTAGGAGTTGAAAAAGTATTAGATGAACTACCAACAGGAATAATGGATGGAAAAGAGGAACCAATAGAAGCAGCAAAAAGAGAATTATTAGAAGAGACAGGATATACAGGAGAATTTGAATTTGTAACAAAATTCCCAAGATCACCATACGTAACTGGATATACATACTGCTTTGTTGCTAAAAACTGTGTAAAGATAAAAGAACCAGAAAATGGAGATAAAGAATACATAGAAGTAGTATTAAAACCATTAGAACAATTCAGAAAAGAACTAAGACAACCAAACAATACAATGGTATTAACAGCATACTTAGGATTAGATTATTTAGGATTATTGTAAAATTTTTATTTATTTACTAATAATGTTCTACTTATGTCTTCTATAATAATAAAATTTCTGTTTTCTGTGTCTATACTTCCCTTTATTGTTACAACTTCTTTTGAATCTGAAAGTTGTTTTAATAGATCATTTGCTTCATGATTACGAGTTAATAAATAACCTTCTACTGAAACTTCTTCATGATAAAGCTTCATACAATATCCTACTATTTCTCTTATTTTATAATCTTCTCGTTTTCTGTCAGTATAATCTATTTGTGCTCTAAAAATTAAACCCTCACCGTATGTGTCACCATTTTGCTGAATTATTCTTGCAATATCTTCTAATGTTATCTTTTTATATTTATCAAATTCAGGATAAAAATTCATTGCCATATATTATGTAAACTCAAAAAGTTTATTAAACTATCTTCTCTTATCTTATTAATACTTATATATTCAGATTATTGTAAAAGTTTATTCTTTGTTCATCAATGATCTACAAAGAGAATCTACACTTTCATTATTACAATGTTCTATATATAATGGCTTGTCAAGTTCAAAGTAAGATGCTCTTAATGGCTGATATTGTGAATCAAAAAATGTCTTAATAAAAATAATTCCCTGTCTAGTTTCACTATTTGCGAAACAAAGTCTAGTAGATTCATAAGTTGTATCTTTTTCAGCTGATCTATAATCATAATATTCACATTGCATCAATGGTAAGCCTGGTCTGTTTAAATTTTCTCTACTTACAAATGCATTATTACGTTCAGGATGTGTTCTCTTATAAAGTTGAATAGTTGTTATGCTTGATATTAAACCAGTTCCAATAGATATTCCTAGAACTATTCCTAAATTTCTTATTGATTTTTTTAAATCCATAATTTTTTTATTATAAAAAAGTTTAAAAGCTTGACTAACAAGAAAATAATATCATGAAGCAGGCAATAATCATACGTAAAGACTTGAAATTACCAACAGGAAAAGCAGTATCTCAAGGAGCGCACGCAGCAGTAGAAGCTGTATTAAGAAGTGATAAAGATAAAGTCAAATCCTGGAGAGAGAGTGGAATGCCAAAAATAGTCTTGAAAGTAAATGATCTAAAAGAATTACAGAAATATAACCAGATAGCAAAAGACAATGGGTTAGTAACTGCTTTAATAACAGATGCAGGAAGGACAACAGTAGAACCAGGAACAGTAACATGTCTAGCAATAGGGCCAGATAAAGAAGAAAAGATAGATAGAGTAATAAAAGAATTAAAATTATACTAAAATTCTTTAAAAAATAGTTTTATAAAACTTTTCTTATATATCATTAAATGGCAAATAATACAGTACGTAATTTATTTGATGAGTGCTTAGCTAAATCAAATGCAGGATATGTATCCACACAAGGAAATACTACAACCGCAGATATTAGGCTGGGCAGTAATAATCTTAGAATATTGTATTCAAATGATGAATCATCTGAAAATCTTAAAGCAGAATTATATAATCATGAAGGAGAATTGGTACATGATTTATCGCTTTCCTGTTCATATAATAGGGCTGTAATGACAGAGGATTGCTATTTTACACCTACTTTTAAATCAATGTCACATATAAAAAATTTAAGGTCTAATTTCATAAGAGCTTTAGAACAAATACTATCGACAGAACAAATTTCTATGCTTTCTTAGCAAAGACTTCAATCCAATCGTTTTCTTCGTCATTAGATTCAGTTGATTCAATAATAACAAAACCATTACTTATTAATAAATCATTCAATTCTTTTTTCTGGTAGAAAGCATAAAACCTAGGAGAATTGTCATATCTCTCTTTCTCAATAATCTGTTCACTATCACCCTTCTTGACAGCAATATATAAAATCCCATCTTTCTTCAATGCTTTAGAGAAATTCTTTATGAGTTTAGGAGCTTCAGATTTAGGAATATCAGCAAGAGTAGCCATACACCATATACCAACAAATTCATCATCAGAAGACATCTCTAAAAGATTTCCTTTAATAGTATCAACATTTAGTTTCTTAGCTTCTTCAATCATACCATCAGAGAAATCAACTGGGATAACATCTAAACCCTCTTCTTTAAGATAGTTTGAGTCTCTACCTGAACCAGATCCCGCATCTAATATTTTTCCTTTTTCAGGAAGCAATGATATAAAATTATTTAACTGGAACTGCATAATCTTTGATGAAGTATAGTCTGCATAAATCTTAGAAAACTTATTATAAGTCTGAATGGCTAATTGAATCTTATCCTTTGCAGAGAGTTCATTATCCATTGTCTATTTTTTAGTAACAACAATATTTAAGCTTTTTGATGTTATAGATCAAATTCTTCAATAAAAATTAATTTTACAGCAAGATTTATTAATATATTAATTTAAAATTCTAATATGCAGATAAAAGAAGAGGTGCGTGAGATAGTTTCAAATCTAGATATAAGAGATATTGCCTTCTTATTAGAGTGTTCTTTGAAAATAACAAAACAGAAAATGGCAAATAATATGGCACAGGAAGCTATAAACTGCTTGAAAAATTATGATCATTTCACAGACTTAATACTAGAATTCTATTTATTACAGAATAAAAATCTAAGATGTGCTGCAATATCTGGAGTAGATAATGAGACAAGAAATGTATACATAGGAAGAAGAATAATTAGGGGATCAATAATAGCACAGTCATTCATAAACAATAAGATAATATTCCATACAGAAGCAGAAAAAGAACCCTCAAGAAGAGGTGAATTCATAACAGTAAACAGGATAAAATCATCACTAATAATACCTATAGAGCGATTAGGAGTGATAACAATAAACAGGTTTGACAAGAAAAAATTCAACTTACATCATATAAAATTCATAAAACTATTCATAGATGTAATAAAATCATCATTAGAATTAGCAATAGACAATGAGAAAAACTTTAATGCAGCAATAAGAGACCAATTAACTGGATTATATAACCACGGATATTTTGCATTTGAATTAAAGAAATATATAGAGAATGCAAGAAGAGCAAACCACAATATAAGCCTGATAATGATAGATGTAGATTATTTCAAAAAATACAATGATCAGAACGGGCATCCAAAAGGTGATGAGTTATTAATAAAATTAGGAAAGATATTAAGAGTCAATACAAGGTCAGCAGATATAGTTGCTAGATATGGAGGAGAGGAGTTTGCTGTTGTATTACATAATGCAAAATTAAAAGATGCAGTAAATAAGGCTGAACTATTAAGAAAAGCAGTATCAGAATATAAATTCTATAATGAAGAAAGCCAGCCGGATAAGGATTTAACAATAAGCTTAGGAGTATCAAGTTTCCCAGACAATGCAGACAATGCTGAAGATCTAGTCATAAGAGCAGATAAGGCATTATATTACAGCAAAAACAATGGAAAGAACAAAGTAACATCCTACAATAAAGTAAGTCATAAACTCTCAATAATATCACAATAATGCTTCCAAGAATATTTATTTTTTAATTTCTTAATATTATCAGAGAATTCTTTCTTCTTATCATTTTTATATAATCTTATAACAGCATCAGCCAAAGCTTTAGGATCTTTAGAATGAACAACAAAACCAGTCTTATTGTTTTCAACAAGTTCAGGAAGACCACCAACATCAGTACAAATTACAGGAGTGTTGAAATTATAAGATATTTGAATAGGACCAGACTGAGTAGCAGATGTATAAGGGAGAACTAAAACATCTGATCTAGCGAAATATTCACCAACAGAGTCATTAGGAACATAACTGTCTATTACTTCAATATTCTTTTCAAGACCTAATCTTTTTATCTCATCAAAATAGAACTTCCTATTATTCCTTGATTTACCTGTCAAAAATTTAGTTAAAAACTTATTAATAAAACCATTATTCTCCCAGAATTCACCAACAATCAATAATTTAATATCAATCTTTTTAATAATCATAGGCATAGCTTTAATCAAATAAATCAAGCCCTTATATTCCCTTATATAACCAAAGAAAAGAATCTTTTTATTATATCTGGATGTGAACTTAGAATTACTCTTAAACATATCATAAACAGGGTGAAAACTTAAAATAGTCTTTTTATCTTTATTAATCTTTAAAGAATCCTCAAAATCTTTATTAGAATGGACAATAAAGTATTCTACATTTTTAAAAAAAGCTTTTCTTAAAATATTATCTAAAAAAGTACCCTCATGCTGAAGAACATTATGAGCAATACAAACAATCTTTGACTTAGTCTTGATCAAATGTGAAATGGTAGTATAAATCGGAGAAACAATAGGAGATAACCATGTAAAAATAACAATATCTGGATTCATATTATTAATAATCTTAGCAGCTTTAAACCAAGAAAAAGGATTATAGAAATCAAGCAAGAAATCTTTATTTTCCTTAATCAAATGTTCGTCTTTTTTCTCAATAGGATCAATTGGATAGATAATCTTAGGATATTGTCTTTTCCAGCTAATAACTTTAACTTCATTATTTTTAACTAATTCATTAACAAGACTAGAATTGAAATGAGACAAACCACCCTTATAAGGAGGAACTGGACCTATGACAACAATCTTCTTCATGATATTAAATTATGATAAACATTTAAATACCTTATTATGAAGAAAAGATTAATGGATATAAATACAGATACGGCATTAAAGAACATAGCAAAAGGAGCAAGCCTTGCATTTGCTGGAATAATAATCTCAAAAATACTTGGATATTCATACAGGATAATAGTAGCAAGGCTAGGACCGGCAGATTATGGACAGTTATCAATAGCACTAGCAATATTCAATTTTTTTGGGATAATAGCAATACTAGGATTAACACAGGGAATACAAAGATATGTCCCATATTATAATGCCAGAAAAGAATATGGAAAAGCAAGAGGAATAGTATTGTATAGTCTTAAATTATCATTCATAACAGGATTATTAATAGGAATACTATTATTCTTATTCTCAGATTATATAGCAATAAACTACTTCCATGAAGAAAAATTATCAATATTAATAAAACTAGTGGCATTCATAATACCAATAGATGTAATCAGAAATATATTCCTTAACCTATGCAAATCATATAATTATATAATACCAGAAATATATGCGAGAAATTTCGCTGAAAACTTTGTAAAAGTAATATTAACACTAGTCTTCTTATTATTAGGATATGGATTATTAGGAGCAACATTTGCATACATCTCAGCAATAACAATAAGTTGCATAATATCATATTATCTTGCAAGAAAATTATACAATTACAGAAAAGATGTAAAACCAGAATATGATAAAAAAATATGGCTCAATTATTCAATACCATTACTAATAAACCATTTCTTATTATTAATAATGTTATGGACTGATACGTTCTTATTAGGATATTTCAAAACAAGCACAGATGTAGGAATCTATAATGCCGCAGCACCAACAGCACAACTAATCTATATATTCCCGGCTGCACTACTAAGCCTATTCCTTCCAGTACTAAGCAACTTATATTCAAAAAATGAAAAAAAATCATTCAACACATGCTATTCAACAGTCACAAAATGGATATTCATAATAAACATGTTATTCTTATTAGGACTTGTAGTATTTTCTAAACAAATAATAACATTATTGTTCGGAGCAGAGTATTATACAGGATATCTAGCATTAATAATATTATCAGTATGCTATTTTGTCTATCATCTAAGCCTTACATCAAATAATATCATGATGATATATGAAAGAACAAAAACAGTATTCCTAATATCATTAATCGGAGCAGTACTTAATGTGATATTAAATTATTACCTAATACCAACATATAGTTATACAGGAGCAGCAATATCAACAGGAATATCAGTATTAGTAATGGGAATAATAAACTTCATAGTAGCATATAAAATAACAAAATATAATCCAATAAACAAAAAATACATAAAAATCTTATTAATAACAATACTATTATTCATAGCATCATATTACATAAGCAATATAATACAATATAATTATTTACTTGTTGCATTAGTCTCATTATCAACATTCATAATATATACACTGTTGTTATTAGCATTTAAAGTATTTAACGATGAAGACATAAAGATATTAAGATATATAGAAAAAGGATTTGTAAATAAAATAATAAAAATACTTAAGAAATTTATTTAGACTTTTTAATCAAAAAACTCCAGTCAGAAGCCATAAATGAAGGCAATCTTTCTGCAAGATAACAATCAAACTTCTGTAAAGGTTTGTACTTGGAATAAATTCTTGAGATGATATAAACACCTAAAAGGAAATAAGTATTCTTATGCTTAACAATCTTAAAATTATTATTTTTTAATAACTTCTTAAAAGACCTCATTGTGAAAAATTGTTCATGAATAGCACCTTCATTATGAGTGTTCAAAGTATCAATACCATAACTACTGAAACAATCCTGCTCCTGAGAAGTTTTTTTAAGTTTCCATTTAAGATTACGAGCTTTCTCATATAATCCAATACCTTTAAGGAACTTACCGAAATAAGCATATGGCTTAAGACTTAATTCAGTAGGACCATAACCATTAGGAATTGTAATTATCAACAACCCATCATCTTTCAATAATCTTTGAATACTTGAGACTAACTTTTCAGGATGTTTAAGATGTTCCAAAACTTCAGGAGAAACAATAACATCATATTTTTCTTTAATATTAATATCATGAGCATTAGCAACCTTAAATTTACAATTCTTGAATTTATTTTTTTTATTAGCATAATCAACAGAAGCTTTATCAATATCAATACCTAAGACATTATAACCATTAGATGCTATCTGAAGAGAGATATTACCAACACCACAACCAACATCAAGGATCTTCAATTTCCTATTAGGATGAGCTTTCTGGAAATCCTCAACAGCAGAAAGAATAAAATTAAGTTTATTAACATAATGAACCATAATCTTCTGTAAAATAGAATAATCAATCTTAGCCATAAAAAGTGGATTAAATAACTAATTATAAAACTTACTACTCTGTATCATTAATAACAATAGCATTAACAGGACAGGATTTTTCAGCTTCCTTAGCCTTAACAGAAAGCTCAGAATCAATAGGAATAAAATCCTTATCATGATTAACAACCTTTAACTCACCATCAATCTCAACGAATTCCCATTTCTCAGGACAGGCAGAAACACAAGCACCGCAAGCAATACAAGTAGACTCATCATGTGAAATCTTCAATTCTTTCATAAGATAATATTAATTTAATTCTTTATATCATTTTCTAATATGTCGTTTTGTAAGATATTCTTCTCAGGAACGCCGATATTCAATAAAAAATTATTAACAGCTGAAATCATGTCATTAGGACCACATATACAGAATATACTATCTTTATCTTTTATTACATCCTTAATATAAGACTCATCAATTTTTTTATTATAACCATTCCACAAAGAATCAGCAGTAACAACATAATTATTTTTTAATTTACCAATACTAAAAGCAAAATTATCCAATTCTACTTTGAAAGCTAAATCATCCATCTTATCAACAGAATAAATAAGATTTAATTCTACATCAGCACGATTCTGCATAATCTGCCTAATCAAAGAAATGAATTTAGTTATACCAGTGCCTATTGCTATCAGAGTGAAAGATTTAATGTTATTATAACTAAGAGGCAGACCATAAGGTCCTGAAATTGTAATATCATCACCTTCTTTCAGATTATTAAATAAATATTCAGATAACTTATCATCAGGAGATGATTTAATCATAATCTCAATAAGAGTAGCAGCTTCAGGAGGTGTTGTAACATAGAAATGCCTAGTTTCGTCTTTAATTTTAAGAGCAATAGCCTGACCAGGAATAAAATCAATCTTACCATAAGGAATCATCCTAATCAACCTGATATTTTTTGATACAAATTCAGTCTCAAGAACAGAAGCAGTAATATTTTCCATAAAAAGAAGCAAAATCCAATACTTAAAAAGTTTGTGATGATATATTACATAATTCTGAAAATTTACAGTTTTTAATCGTTAACTTTAAATATGGACTAAATTTATATAAATTAATGAGTAAACCTATAGCACTAGTACAGGTAAGCAATCCTGAAGATATGAGAATAGCTCCACTAGCGCACTTGTTTGTTGGAGGTGCGTTAAAAAGAGAGGGATATGAACCTAAAGTATTCCATATAAATTCTGAAAATTTAAATAAAGCAGTAAAAGATATACTAAGCATAGATCCAATGTTTGTAGGATTTTCTGTAATAACAGGAAACCAGACAAGGGAATCAGCAAATCTATCAAGGATGTTAAAGAAAGAAAAACCTGAACTACCAATAATATGGGGAGGGGTACATCCATCATTATTACCAAAAGAGACAGTAAAAGAGGATTATATAGACTATGTAGTAAATGGAGAGGGAGATAGTATAATCATAGACATAGCAAGAATGTTCGAAGGAAAGACAAGAGCAGAAGATATACTTGGATTATGCTATAAAAGAAATGGGATACCAATATTAAACGGTCCAAGACCATTAATAGAAGACTTAGACCAGCTAGATTTAGACTTTGATTTAATAGATGTAGAATCACATTTAGAACATGAATGGAATAATAAAAGAGTATTAGGATTCATAACAAGCAGAGGATGCCCATTTAATTGTGGATTCTGCTTTAACCAGAGATTCAACCAGAGAAGATGGAGAGCACAGTCAGACAAGAAAGTAATAGAAAAAGTAAGTTACCTAAAAGATAAATACGGAATAGATGGAATAAAATTCTATGATGACCTATTATTCTCAAATCCACAAAGAGCAGTAAGATTACTAGAAGCAATAAACTTACCATGGTATGGAGAGGTAAGAGTAGGAATGTTACATGATGATCTAGTAAAGAAATTAGTCTCTACACAATGCAGGGAATTATTATTAGGACTAGAATCAGGATCAGACAGGATGTTAAAGTTAATGAACAAACTACAGACAGTAGAACAGATAAAAAGAGGGATAAAAGCATTAACAAAAGCTCCTGACTTAAAACCAGTAGGATCATTCATAATGGGAATGCCAACAGAGAGCAAAGAAGAAACATTCCAGACAGTAGATTTAGCATTAGAACTAAGTGAGATACATCCAAGAATGAGATTCAGCTTTGGATTCTATTTACCATATCCTGGAGCTGATTTATACGAACTTGCATTAAAGATGGGATTTGTACCGCCAGTAAAAACAGAAGACTGGGATAGCTTAGACAGATGGGCAAATAAACTAGAATTAAAATGGCTAGACTGGACACATGATTCAGAATATTTCAGGAAAATAAGAGATTACTTTAATTTATTACCATTAAGAGATGTAAAATTACCAATAATATCAAAGATACCTGAAAAAAGACTTAGAGAAAGAGACTTCAGCCATATAAGAGAGCTAGAAATACTTAGTAACTTACAAAAAAAATATTCACACAAAAATAATATGTTCAGCAAAGTAGTATTGAAATCACTACCATACATCAGATCAAAAAGATTACCAAAAGATGTACAGATAAACCAGATACCAGTAATAAACAATAATGTCAATACAGTACCTATAGGAAATGGAAAAGAACAGGTAATATCAGGAATATCAGTCAAGTAAAAACTTTTATATAAAACCTAAAACCTATTTCTAGAATGAAAACAATATTCCTAAACAATGCACCACACCCATCACATGGAATATGGGCAAATTCAATAAACTCAATATTCATAGATGACAGAGTAAAAGAATACAGAGTAAAAAATCTATCAAGACTTACAAAATCATTAGAAACAGTATTCAAGATACCAAAAGATGCTGAATTCGTATTATGTGAGAGCGCATCGCAACTTCTTACAGGAATATTATGGAAGATAAATCACAGGAATAAGAAATTAGGACTGATAGTATCAGACCCAAAATATTATCATATGTGGAAAATGACATCAATGAAGAAAAAATTATACATCTGGATGTTAAAAAAAGTTGATATCTTCATATGCAGCTCACAACTAATGAAAGATTATTTACCAGAAGAGTGCAGAAAAAGAGCTTTTGTTGTACCTCCAGCATTCAATAGAGAGGATTATAAAAAAATTAGAGGCAACATTAATAGTAAGAACATAATATTCACAGCAAGAATATGTCTAGAGAAAGGGGTTGATCACTTAGTTGATGTATTTTTAAAAGTAAAAGAGAAACATAAAGAATCTAAATTGTATTTAATGGGAGCAAGCTCTTACATACCAGGACAGGGAAATTTAAGAGAACAATTAGAATCAAGAAAATTAAAAAACATAATATTCACAGGACATGTAGATACAAAACCATACTTAAAAAAATGTTCAATATATGTCAATTTAGCATGGATAGAACCAGCATCAGTATCAGTAATACAGGCAATGTGCACAGGAATAGTACCAATAGTAAATAAAAATGTGGGGAACAAAACCTATGTAGAAATGATAGATAAAGAACTAGTAGTCAATAGTGATGAACAGGCAGAAAGAATGATATTAAAACTATGGAAAAACAAGAAATTACTTGAAAGATATTCTAAAAGAGCTATAGAAGTAAGCAAAACATATCCAGATGAGAAAGAGAGTATAAGATTATTCAGAGAAGCAATAAAAACATTATAAAGGTTCACAAAACATATCATCAATTATTTTTTCAGATCTTTGTTCTACAGGACCATAAAATAAACCATCCAACCTTTTTTCTGATGTTACACTTACTGCTCTATCATATTCTTCATTTTTAATGTATATAGAGTCCATTGATTGTTTTATTTCTGGATCATATCCTCTCTTGAATTTTATATTTGCACCTGTTAATCTTTCTATTAAAGCACTATCATGAATATCAATAAAGCCTGAGTTATCTACCATAGCAAATTTCTTGTAACCCATTCTTTCCATCTAATGATGTTTTTATTGGTTCTACCATAATACTCACTATATCTGAAGATTTATAAGTTTAACTAAATAAAAAAATAAAATTAAATGGAACTTCTCTTTGATCCAAGACCAACATGTCCTGAACGAGCAGCAACCATCCTACCAAAAGATGTATACTTAGCAACAGCTGAAGGAAGGACAATATTAGGAGTCAACTTACCCTCAATCCTGTAACTAATCACTTTTTCTTCTCCTCTCTTAATATTATGCACATCCCATACCATAACAGAACCATCAGGAACTGCCTTGATATGATCAGGTCTCATGCTGACAAACTGAGCAGGAGCTTTAATTGTGCTGGGAACTCTATCTATTATCCTAACATTATTAACAGACATGTTGCCTCTATTTTTAATATTAATAACAACTTTCATGACATGGACATTACCACCTTCATGAGTGTGCATACCTAAGACTTTCTTGCTGATAACTATAGAGTTTTTCATCCTGAAAACATAGACAAAAGCAGCTGCTAAAATTATCAATATAAGTATTAATGTAGGCCATCTATAATTAACTTTATAACCGACAACCTTGCTCTCACCTGGAAGCAACTGATAATTCCAGTAGACACGATATACACCATCAACTTTCTCAATCTTAGAAGCATCAGGATTAAAACTAGAAAGCTTATATGCAATATAATCAAAATCCTTAGTATAAGCCTGATTAACAACACTATTACCATTATTCCTTAGGTTAACAGTCTCACCACTAACAAGGAAAGAGCTATCATCCTCAATCAATTCCTTAACATCAGTATATTCGCCAACAGTATAAGTGAAAGGCTTATCCAACATCAAATTATTATCAAGTGATATCTTCACACTTAATTGATAATTATCTTTCAAAGTATTTTCTGGAATCCTAAGAGGTAATTCTATCTCCCTTTGTTCCATCTTACTAAGACTTAGTTTCTGAGATATTTCAAAGTGAGGGCTCTTAATCACTAAATCCATATTATCAAGAGCAACATTACGAGTATTCTTAACTTTCAATCTAACTAAAGTAGTCCTTTTAGGATCAACAACTGGAAGTGAGATAAATTCTGCAGAAACTATTTTCTTATAATCCAAAACATTAGCTATAATCAATCTTTCAATCCTAGTAGCGCTGTTAACAAAAACACCTAATTTAACACCATAAGTACCAGGAGGAAGCTTTCCTAAAGGAGCAAAAGATAAAGTAACATCTTTCTTCTCACCAGATCTTAAAGTAATAGTCTGAGTCTCAGGAGTCATACTCCAACTAGGTTCCAAAGACCTTATTGATACTGATACAGAACTTTCTTCATTATTGTTAAGATGCAAAAGATAAGAAACACTATCACCAGGAAGTGCTTCATTCTGTATAGGCTCATATTCAGCCTGTAAAGCGGAAACTGCGGCTAGACTCAATAGAAATATTACTAAAATTATTAGACCCCTTTTCATTTTATATAGATAATCAAATAACAGATATATAAACATTTCTACATTGAAAATCCTCTTCGTGAAAGTGATAAATATATAGAAAATGATATAAATATTCCATTTAATAATAAATAAAAGTGGAAAAAATATTAATTGCTGGAATAGATCCTGGAACTGTAAGTGGTTATGCAATAATAGATATTGATGGAAATCTAGTATCAATAGGTTCTGAGAGAGAATTAACAACAGGAGACTTAATATTAAAGATAACAAAATATGGAAAAATATTTGCAATAGGGAGCGATGTATATCCATGTCCTAATCTAACTAATAAGATAGCAACAAGAATAGGAGCTAAAGTAATAAGTCCAGACCATGATCTAAAGTATTTAGAGAAAATAAAAATAGTTGATACTTATTTAAAAAATCAGAAAAAAAGAATAGAGATAACAAACAAACATGAAAAAGATGCACTAGCAGCAGCATTATACGGGTTAAAAAGAATAAATGGGTTATTAAAAAAAATAGATGACCATCTAAAAGAACATGATAAATTATATCTTAAAGAACAAGTAAAAAGAAGAGTCTTAGTAGATAATGTACCAATAGTTGAAGCTTTGAGAGAACTATCTTAATCATTATTTTTAATGTATCCTTTCCATTGACAAATAAAGAATAGGGTAATTATTATACTTCCTATTAATAAAAATAAATCAATAGCGAATAATACTTCATTTGATGAATGTTTATTTATGCCCATTGTAAATAAATTTATTATAATTATAATATAAAAAATTAATAATGCAAATATTAAAGATCTTAGGACTATTATTCCTTTAAGTTGTGTGTCTTCATTTGTTATACTATGTGCCTTATAATTAAACTTATAATCTTCTTCTATATCTTTACAAATTTTATATTTTAAACACTTTTTCTTATTAGCTCTTTCTATCAACATCGTAAAATATATAACTATTAGAATGCCTATTATTGATAATAAAAGTTTTGCTATAATCTCATCAAATATTATTGTTTCTGTTTTTTCTAATACTATTTTATTTAATATAATAATTGATAAACCTAATCCCACAGAGATTAATGTCCATACCATTGTATTATAATGTTCAGCGGAATTTTGTGCTGTTTCATACTCTAATATAGCTATTTCAATATTTTTGTAATTCTTATTTTTCTTTATCATTTTATTATCTTAACCTAATAGGCTTATCTTTAGTTAAATCATAGACTTTAGAAGGTTTATTGTTTAAAGTACCACCTTCAACAATCAAATCAACTTTATTTCTAATATCAGAAGAAATCTGAGAGGTGTCAGTAATTGGAGGCTCACCAGAAACATTAACACTAGTTGTAACAAAAGGAATAGGCAATCTTTTAGTAAAACTCTTATTAGGAATACGAACACCAACAGTATCAGAATCATTATTGACTTCTTTACTGATAGCTTTCTTATTTTTAAGTCTAAGAATAAGAGTATATTTGCCTGGAAGTTTTTTAAGATAAAAATTAATCATCTTATTAGTAAAACAATTATCTTTAATCCATTTCTTATCAACAATGACAGAGAGAGGCTTAGAAGAATCTCTTTTCTTAATATCCTTAATTTTTTTGACTAAATTATCATCTAAAGCGTAACATCCAATACCCTAGATAGTATCTGTAGGATAGATAATTACTTTGTTTTTAAAATTTGAGGTTACCATTAATAACTCCTGACATTTCATTAACTTTAGGATGAATCTCAATTTTCTCATTATCCCAAGTTTTTATCCTATTCTTTAAATCCTCTAAGTTCCTATTGAATTTATCTTTATTTTTTGCAAATATCATTCCATTAATGTCACATGTAAGAAGATAAAACTTTAATTTTCTAACTAAATTATTATTTTTAATATTCTCTATATAATTTACAAACATTTCATTACCAAAATCAGGCATATAAACAAGATCATAATCAGGATCACCTATGCCAACATCACCGAAGTCTATAATCCCAGAAACTTTATTCTTTTTATCAATGAAAACGTGATCTATACTAAGATCTGAATGCAATAATGATGGTTTATATTTAAAATTAAGTTCATTATTGAAGTATTCCTTAAATATCTGCTCAACTTTTTTAATTTCTTCTTTACTTAATCTAGGAAATATCTTTTTTCTTGCATTAATCAATAATTTCTTAAAATGTTCTCTAAAATCTGTAATCTTAACACCACATTCTGTTGCTGATTCTATAGGAAAACTCTGTAACTCTCTTAAAAATTTAATAACTTCATAAAATATTACCCTCTTTTCTTCTTCTGATAATTTTTTAAATATCTCCTTATCAAGTTCTTTGCCTTTAACTGGCTCGTATATCATGAAACTTTTATTTTTGTATTTCCCTGAATAAATTACTTTAGGAATCTTTATACTAATATATTTTTCAAGTTTAGGAAGCAAAAGTGATTCTATATGATTTATTGATCTTTTATGCTTAGGATATCTCAATAAATATTTTTTATTAATAAAGTATGTGTCATTATCACAACCTGAAGCAAAATACTTTATTTCTTTAACTTTTAAATCTGGAAAGTTCTTCTTAATTGCATCTTTAACTTCATTAATATTAGGCATTAAGTAAACTATTAATTAAAACTTTAAATAACTATCTAATAACCTTGCTAATATGATTATCTTTCCTGATCTTAATGACATTATCTACAAAAGATTCTACTTTGTTCTCATGGCTTACAATAATAATCTGCCTCATCTTCAATTCTTTGATAATATCCCTAATCTTATCTAACTGCTCTTCACTGAAACCATCAGTAGGTTCATCTAAAATAATTAAGTCTTTAGTATTAATAGAATTGCTTATATTATTAATAACTTGGTTTAAAGCTAGTCTGTAAGCTAAAGCGCAAGAAGTCTTTTCTCCTCCTGAAAGATTTTCGTATTCAATATCATGAGAGTTCTGTTCAATAATAGGGGTAAATTCCTCGTCTAATCTAACTTTAAGAATAGATTCATCAATAAGCATAGAGAACCATTTCTGGAAAAGATCACTAAAATCAGAATGTAATTTAGACATAGTCTTCTTCTCAATAATATCAATAACATTAATGAAGAAAGAGTCAAGCCAGTCACATAATTTAATGTAATAATCTAACTTAGAACTTGCTTTTTCCTTATTTTCTATTTCAGATTTTAATAAGACTAATTCTTTCTCAATAAAATCTTTATCTTTATTATTAATAACAATAGATAATTCTAGTTTCTTCTGAGAATCTAATAATTGTTCAAGAAGTTTTTTGTTAATCAGGTAATTATTCTCCAATTCCTTATTTGATTCAATATCATTCTGAATAATCAATCTTTTATCATTAAGCTCTTTAATAATAAAGTCTAAGTCTTCATTCTCTTTTTTTAATTTATTTAAAGACTCTTTCTTAGATTCTAAATCCTTAATCCTTATCTTATTAATCTCAAAATCTCTTTCTTTATTCTTAAAATCTTGAATTAGGATTTTAATTTCTTTAATCTTTAAAACAAATTCTGATTCTTTAATTAGAAAATCTTTAATATCAATATCTAATCTCAATAAACTTTCATCTTCCCTAGAGATAACACCATTCTTGTAATCAACAGAGACTACTTGTTTGCATAAAGGACAATTATCCAACTTAGTTATCTGATTCTTAATATCAATACTAGAAACTTTTTTAGTCCTCAAAGAAGAAATATTATTATTAACAATCTTAAGCTCCTTATCCATATCATCAACATTTTTTTCATTATCAATGATATTCTGTTTAACATCTTCAAAGTTTATTTCCTTAATATTGCTGGAGATATCTATAATCTGCTTCTCTAACTGAGATAATTGCAAAATATTCTTATTTTTAATATCCTCTTTACTCTTTATATTAAACTTGATAAGTTCAAAATCCTTCTTAATATCATTCAATCTCTTAATACTATTCTCGAATTCAACTATCTTATCTTTATTCATTACTAATTCAGAGTTCAATAACAATAATTTTTCATTAAGCAATAAAATGTTTCCATAAATATTAGATAATTTTAATTCTTTTTCTTTAAACAATAACTTTTTAGGTTCAAGATCTGAGACAAAAAGTGATAAATCCTTTTTCTTCTGCTTAGCCTCTGTTAATATAATCTTTGAGTTCTCTTTAATCCTTTTATATTTATCAATATTGAAAACTTTCCTTAGAGTTTCTAAACGATATTCTTTCTCACCTAATAAAATAAGTTTCATTTCCTCTTGAGGAGTATAGACAGTATAACGATAAGTCAGAGATTTCTTAGACAAGGAATCCAGAGGATAGTTAAGAAGCTGAGTAACTCTTTGTTTAAGTTCAACAGGAGTCAGTTGCTGAGTAACATCATTAATCGATAAGAAACCAGAATCCTGAGTTATACCATTAACAGACCTTTTCAAAGTCCTCTTAACAGAAAAAACATTATTATCAATATTAAAATCAAGAATTACATAACCATCATCAGAACCATTCCTCAATAAAGCATTACCAGATAATTCACCACGTTTAATACCGAATAAAGCAAACTCAATAGATAAAAGAATAGTTGATTTACCTGAACCAATATCACCTGAAAGCATAATAGTACCTTCAGGAAACTTTATCTCTTCATCAGAATAACTCCTGATATTCTTTATCTTAATTCTTTTAATAATCATAGTTCAATAATGGAAGAAACCTCCTTAATTATCCTAGATTCAAAATCAACATTTTTTTCACCATCAAATTTTTCCTTATCTAATGATCTCATAATATTCATAATCTTAGATTCTTCAATAAATGACTGAGATTTATGATCCTTTACAATAGAGACTTCAATATCATCAATATTTCTGTTATCAGCTTTGATTTCCTGGAAATCTTTAGTCACTAATTTAGAGGTATTTTTCAAAACAAAATAAGCTTTAGATAAAGACTCAGTAATATACTTAAAATTAATATCAGAAACTTTACCAGATTTCAAACAACCTTCAATCCTTATAGTAACAATCTTATTATCAAAATCAATGACTTTAGACAAAATATCATTTTCAACATCCTTAGGAGTCATATTTTCAGCATCAATAAAATGAGAAACAACATCAACAACTTTCAGAGGGATATGCCTTGATGAAATATTATTATTTTCTACATCAACAATAAAAAAACCGCCATGCCTTAATTTTTCTAATTCCTGAAAATTATTAGGGTATAAAGGTCCAGGATAACTCATCATACCATAATTCTCATGATATTTTGAATATACAAAATGAGGATGACCGCCAGCATAGTAATTAAAGCCTTTAGGAAGAATAGAAATAGATTCAGATTCAATCTTCTCAAAACTATAATCCTTAAGCTCCTCCAAAAGAGTATGGAACAAGAAAATCTTGAAACCAGGCTCACTCTCTAAATTAGACTTATCAAGATTAGCATAATCATAAGTCTCAAGACCACCTTTCCTACCAAACATTCCTGCTAATTTAACACCGGTTCTATCAACTGTAAAATCTAATTTATTATTATTAAATTTCATCACATTATGAACTAAACCAGCATTCTCAAGAACATCAAGCATAGTCTTACCAGAAGCAGAGAAATCATGAGAACCAGGAATTATATAGATAGGAATATCAAAATCTTTTAATCTATTTAAAATCTTAGCAGTAGACTTAAGGATATCAATAGATGGAAGAGCTGTATCAAACAAATCACCAGCAATCAAAACAAAACCAACATGTTCCTTAATACAGATATCAGCAGCTAATTCAAAACTTTTAAGGTTAATATCCCTCAAAGAATCCTCCCTCCAGCCTCCAATATGACAATCAGAAAAGTGTGCAAACTTCATAGTAAAATAAGAATCACTCTATTATTTTTATAGTTAATTATGATAAAACATCTATTTTTTACAAATTATTCGAATAAAATCTTTTTCTTCCTTGACCTGATTATATAAATTAATAAAATGATAATTATTACTGGAATTATATATAATAAGTAGAACCAATGTAAACTTTTTGAATTTGATACCTCTTTTATATTGACTGAAGTTTCGTTTGTATTTCCTATTTCGTTATTGTTTACTTTTTGAGTATTATTAATAAAAATAAATTCAGTCCTGTCAAAATATATAACTTCATCATTAATTGTCTTATAATCCCCTTTGATAAATATAGGATATCTTCCATCTGGAACTTCCTTATTATTAAATTCAATCTTGTATTCATCACCATAATTCAGTAAAGGAATATCTTTATCAATATTTGAGTCAAGAATATTGCTCTTAATCTTTAATTTAACATTTTTATAACTATGAATATCTTTAATCCCAGAATTCCTGAAGTAGAATATTATATCATCATTAGAATTATAGATCTTATTGTATTTATTAAACCTGAATTCAGGATCAATCTTTGTAATATTAAATCTTATATTTTTCTGGATATTATATGATCTCCCAAGCATAGAATATACAATATATAACTCAATATTATTACCATATCCAAGAATATTCCCATCAATAGAAAATTGCCTGCTTGAATTACCAGGCATATTAATATTCCTTTTTATATTCTCTTCATTAATCTTGAATAACTTAGGTCTTAGTTCAATGTTCTTTATATTAATATCATCTGGAAAATCATTAGAGAGGTTGAAATTGAATTTTATATTTTCATTAATATCAAAATTTTCTTTAGGAAGTTTATCAACAATAATATTCAAACCATATTCTTTTACTTTTATGTTATTCTCTTTCTTAATTTCTTGTAGGGAGTCACCATCAAAAAACATTATATTAGATGTTAATCTATAATTTCCTGATTCTTTAGTCATCAAATCATATTTACAATCAATTGATTCAGCCCTGTAGAGATTTGCTGATATTGTTAAAACATTATTCTTATAATCACATCCTGAGCTACTTATAAAAGTAAAACCATCAGAGATATTTTCTATAAGAACTAAGTCTGTTGCAGGAATATCGCTGTCAACATTCTTAATATTAATATCAACAGAGAATAATTGAGTCTTGTAGACATATTTTGGGATATTCTTAGTGACTACTATATTTGAAACTTTCTTTAAAATTGTTATAGCAGCAGAATCTTCAGATTCAACTGAAGCAGCACATACTTTGATATTATCCTTAGAATCACAGTTATCAAATTTCATTATAAAACTATTGTGGTCATAATCAACTAAAACTTTAGTTCCGCTTATGGCAACAGAAACATTTTTACCCTCAGCAACAGCAGATTCACCATCATACAAAGTTCCTGAATAAATAACTTTTTCAGGTCCTGCTAGAACATTATAAGATAATAAAACTATAAATAATATTAAAAACCACTTTTTCATGATTTATTCATAAAATAAGAATAATATAAAAGTATCTTTCTTTTATCATAATACTTAAAAACTAATATTATATTATCTTTAAATCATGAAAAATAGTGTAAGAGTATTAAAATCTGGGGGAAATGATGATTCTGGAAGTTTCTTTCAATCTCTAGAGATAGTTGTTGATGGAGAGAAACATTTTGTATTACATCAAGGAGCTCCCAAAGATTCAGAAAATTATATGTATAGAAAAGCTGAATTTAAGACAGAAGAAGAATTATTAAAAGCTAATTCTGGGTATGCTGTAAAATCATGGGAAGATACAAATAATACTTGTGGATATGATTTACCTTATGACTTATTTTTACTTGCATTAAGAGTTCATAGAACTTCAGTCTAATTTTAACTTTTGACCATTCTTAATAATATGGACAGTTTTACCAAATTTATAACCCATATCCTCACACATCTTAACTACAATATCTAATTTGAATCTTTCACCCTGAGATGGAATAACATGTCTAGGCTTTACCATAGTTATGAATTCCTTAATATCATCATGAGAACCATGACCAGAAACATGAATATTACTAAATATCTGCACTTTATTAGCTAAAAGAATCTTTTCAAGTCTTTCACGATTAGCCATGTTAATAGGCTGAGGAATAGTGCTGCAAGAGAAAATGACAGCATCATGATCTTTGAAAACAAATGGTAAAGCTTTGTTAACTATCTTATCAAGAATAGAACCTGGTTCACCTTGACCACCAGTACAAATAACTAAATATTTACCACGATCAGCTTCAATTTCTCTTAACATGTTTTTTCTTTCATTACCGAACTTGCATAATTGAACTTTTTCAGTGATATTAGTAATATGAGCTCTCTCAGCTGATTCAACATACTTACCCATTGATCTTCCTAAAATTACTATTTTTCTTTTTATTTTTTTACCTAATTCAATTGCAGTAGTAATCCTACTAATATGAGATGAGAACATAGTGACAAAAATAGCTTTATCTTCAAAATTATTCTCTAATAAAACTTTAGATAACATTTCTTTAGCTGTAGATTCATCAGGAGTATGACCTGGACGATGAGCATACATAGATTCAGTAATCAAAGATAAGACCTTACCAGAATCACCTAACTCTTTAAGTCTTTTATAATTAGTCTTAGGACCAAGTAAAGGGTTATTATCAAACTTGAAATCATTACCATACAATAAAATACCATCAGAGGTATGGATTGCAATAATAGCACACTGCATAGTTGAGTGAGTAACTCTTATCAATTCAATAGTGATATTATCTGTGATCTTTATTTTGGAATCTAGTTCTACTTTAGTCAATTTGTTAGGTAGCTCTACTCTTTCATCTCTTAAGGATTCTCTTAAAACTTCAATAGTATATGGAGAGCCTATTATCTGGCATTTGTATTTAGCTGCTAAGAACTGGACTGAAGAAATATGATCTAAATGACAATGACCTAATACAATAGCTTTAACTTTTGATTTCCATTCTGAAATCTTATTATCATCAGGAACAGCACCGATATCTATTAATTGTTGAGTTGAAAGAACTCTAATATTACCCTCTTCTGATTCCTGCTGAGCTAAAATAGAAACATCAATACCCATATCAAGAATAATAACTTCATCATTAACACGAACAGCAGTCATGTTCTTACCAACTTCTTCATAACCACTAACTGCACAAATTTCAATATCCATTATGTAACATGAGTTAGAGATGGGTTTTATAAACCTTTTTAAAATTTCTAAAGATAATGGAACCTAGATGTAAGTATTATGGAAAATGTGGAGGATGCACATTACAGCATATAGACTATAGTATACAACTAGAGAATAAGAAGAATAATCTAATAAAAACAATAAATTTTGAAAATATAGAAGTATATTCAGGAAAAGAATATAATTATAGAAATAGGATGGATCTATTATTCACAGAAAAAGGAATAGGATTCAGGAAAAAAGGGACATGGAAAGAGACATTAGATGTAGATGAGTGTGTAATATCAGATAATAGAATAAATGAACTGATAAAAGAATTAAGAGAGTTCTTTAAAGAAAATGATGCATTCAATCCAGTAAAACATACAGGAACATTCAGGTATGCAGTAATAAGAACACCAATAGATGATTCGTCAATATCATTTGTATTAAATTCAGATTCAATGAAACTAGAAGAGGCAAGTGAGAGAATAAGAGAATTCAGTGAAAAGACAACAGCTAATAATATAGTTGTAACTTATGTAGAATCAAACACAGATGTAAGCTTATCAGAAGAATATTATGTAATAAAAGGAACAGAGTATCTGAAAGAAAAATACTTAGGAAAAGAATTCACATATCCAATACAGGGATTCTTCCAGAATAATACAGAAGTAGCAGAAAAAATGCAGGAATATGTAAATAAAATATTAAAGAACTATAATGCAAAAGAGAGCCATTTAATAGACCTATATGGTGGAGTTGGAACTTTTGGAATAATAAATTCAGAACTATTCAAGAAAGTGACAATAATAGAATCAGTAAAACCATCAATAGATGCAGCAAAGATAAACATAGAAAAAAATGAAGTAAAGAATACAGAAGCAATAATCTTAGATGCAAAACATTTACAGAAAATAAAAACACAAGGAAAATTATATTTGATAACAGATCCACCAAGATCAGGAATGCATCCAAAAACAATACAACAAATAAATGTAATAAGACCAGAAGTAATAATCTATATCTCATGCAATATAGAACAATTAGGAAAAGATATAGAAAAATTTACAGGATACAAAATAAAGAATGCAGCAATGTTTGATATGTTTCCACAAACAAACCATATAGAAGCAATAGTTGAATTGGTTAAAGGTTAAATTTACTGCCAAAACACTATAAATTTTACTACATTTTACTGCCAAAATGCTTCAAGTAATTTGTTTATTTTTATTATATCTTCTATAACTTTCCATTATTCTATATTAATTTTACTGCCAAAAAGGTAAAGCTTATAAAGTATTTCAAGCTTAATACATCATGGCTTATTTAGAAAAAAAACATATAAATGGACAAAATTATGTCTATTTTGTAAAAAAAGTCTCATTTATGAAAAAGCTATTTGTAATAAAGAAACACATAGGAATTGATTCTACAACAATCAGCAAAGAAAAATATTTATTAGATAATATTGATGAATTATCAACTTACGAATTTAATTTTAGAAAACCCTTTCTTAAAGAACTTGAAAAAAATCTATCTTATAATAAAAGTCTTCTAGAAAAAATAGACAATAAAACTATAAAAATTGATAATTATATAGAAGGTAAGAAATGTCAAAAACTAGTAGATATTGAATTTTCAAAAGAGTTTATATTTAATTCTAATAATATAGAAGGATCTAAAATTCCCTCAGATAGAGTTAGAGAGATAGTAGATACTGGAGATACAAAATATAAAAATAGAAATGAAGTTATAGAGGTTCAAAATTCTATAATTGCTTTTGATTATTTAAAAAATTCTTTTAATTTTAATATAACTTCTGTAAAAAGATTATATCACATTCTAACAAATGGATTATTTATTGATGGCAATACTCTTTATCCTAAAGGATTTAAAAAAGAACCTAATATTGTGGGTGATTCACAGACTACCCCTCCTGAAAAAGTTGTTGAAGAATTAAATAATTTAATGAATTGGTATAAACAAAACAAAAATAAGATACATCCATTAGTTTTGGCTTTTGAATTTCACAAAAAATATGAGTTTATACATCCATTTTTAGATGGAAATGGGAGAACTGGAAGAATGATAATGAATAAGATACTAATTAGTAATGGATACTCTCCTATAATTATATATAAGGATAATAAGTCTGCATATTTTAATGTGCTTGCAAAATCAAGATTTGGAAGGGCTAAGAGTTATTATCAATTTATGCTTGAACAAACAAATAAAAGTTATGATTATTTACTAGAAGTAATAAATAAATATTAATTAATGATTTACTATATAAACTCAAAAATGCAGCAATGTTTGATATGTTCCCACAGACAAACCATATAGAAGCAATAGTTGAATTGGTAAAGAGTTAATTTAGTGTATTCTTTACTATAGAAATCTTTAAATTATACAATTTTTGTTTATTAAATATGGTTTTTAGTTATACTCCAATTAATGATGGACATGCAAATATTTATGATGGTTCAGATTTTAATGATTCTAAAAGAGTTTCTTTAACTTTATCTAGAGATTGTGATATATTGTATTATACTAAAGATGGAATTCCTAGTCAATTTTACTTTTCTCAAATTTCTGATCTTAGTAGTCCAACACCTTCAATAAATTATAGTGTTACACATGATTTGCCTACTACTTTTCCTTCTTGCTCCCCTGATGACTTAAAAAAATTATCAGATATCACTTGTGTGTCATTAGAAAAATTACTTGGTATACATCAAATAATAACTGATAGGGAAAATTCTAAACATGCTTGTGGTATTAAAACTGTATTAGTATAATAAAAAAATAAAAATTTAATTTTAGAACTATCTAAGATCTAACCAAAGTAATCTAATTCTTTCTTCTCAGATTTAGAACTATTATCAATAATCTCTTTTCTCTTCTCGATAAACTGTTTCAAGTTGTTTTCGAATTGTTTAGCAGCTTCTAATAAAGGCTTGAAATCTAAATTAAGTTTTAAATAATCATCAAGAGCTTTTACAACTTTAGCGGCAGCTTCAGAATCTGGTAATTGTGAGTGAGCTTCAGCAAAAATACAAGTGACAGGGAAATCCTTAGCTTTCAATAATAAAGCAGCAGTAGTACCCATAATAATACCTTCAGTCATCTGCTTATTCTTCATCTTACCAGTATTAGAAAAATAATAAAGATTAATCTCATTCTGAGCATGAGAGGGCATACCCTCAACTACAACTATCTCTTTAGCATCCATAGCAGCAGCTAAATCAAGCATAGTAGCAGCTAATTCCCATTCAGAACCAGCAATCTCAGTCAAAGATTGTACAATAACCATGTTATACTTTTTATTATAATAAATAGTGATAGGATTAACAATTTTAGATTTATGAATAGCAGTCAAAGGAACAATATGTTCAGACTCAATATGACCTATTTCTTCAACATCAAGATGATCAATCAAGAACTTAGTAGTTATCGTGCTTACTAAACCAATACTAGGGAAACCCTGGATAATAACAGGCTTCTTTGGCTTCTTGTTAAGAACAAACTTCATATATAAAATTTGAGAATAATTATTTATTAAATTAATGTAAAACTATGAAGTAATAACAGTTAATTTTTGAAGTGTATAATAATTTATAAAAAAGTAGATAAATAAGATAAGAGAAAAAATAAATTAATGAAAATTCTAAGAAATTTATTAACAATAGCAGCATTAGCTTTATCATCAAATTCAGTTGCAAAGGATGGTGGCTTAGTTGTAAAGCCCCCACTGGAAAAACCTAGGACTGTTGAATTTCTTGATAGAGAATTAAGAAAACCACAAAATCTTGAGGAGTTATCAAGAATTGCATATACAAATCCTCAAGGAACACCAGAAGCTGGAGCATATTTTCTTGTAAAAGATGATAAACTATTAATTGTTGAAGCAAAAAATACAGGAACTTCAGTAGTTTCTGAACTTGAAGATATAATAAATGGACCAGAATATTTAGAAGCTGCAAGAATACGACTTAATACAATAATAAATACATATTTTTTAACAAATGGAAACACAAAATGTGCACCATCAAATATGAATGACAAATACTGGAGAGAAAATGCTGATAAATTCAAAAAAATGCAAATAGAACTTAATGGATTTGACATGATATCACTAAGAAATGTGGCTAGAGATTTATTGCCTACAGTAAAAAGCAGATATTTCATGGCAGCTTTAGAAACAGATGGAAATTATTTTGAACTTGCAAGAATGCACACTCATAATAATTTAACAGAACCTTCAGAGATAGATGTATGTTTATCAAGAGAGACAGGAATAGATTATTTGGTATTATCTTATAATTTAGATAAAGATCCTTTAAAAGCAAAACTTTATTCAGTAATAAAAGGAAAAGTGAAAATCGTTGGAGAATATGATCTAAAAAAACCTAATTAATCTTAACAATTAACTTACCACGCTGCCAATCTTGAATAATCCTTCTAGCAGTAAGATCAATATTAGGTTCTCCACCTTTCAATAACCAGTTAAAACGAACAGCTATTTCTCTTAAAGTGTCTTCATGCAACTGTTTACATTTGATATTATAAAAATCTTCAAGAATCTTCTGATCAACAGAAACAATCTTGTCAATAATACGAATAGCAACAGCTTCAGGATCTTTAATCTTATTAACATCTTTAGTATTAATGATAGCCTGATCTGCCTCATCTTCTAATCTATAATGAATAACACCAGGAGTATCAATAAGATAAATACCCTCAGAGACTTTAATCTTCTGCATACCTTTAGTAAAACCGGGAGCAGAACTAGTACCAGCAGCTCTTTTTTGCTTTAAAGTATTAATCAAAGAGGACTTACCAGTATTAGGATAACCAACAATACCAACATTCAAAGGCCTTTTCTTGCATAAATCCTTAATCATACTCCTCAATCTTGAAGTACCTAAATTTTCCTTAGCAGAGATGAAAACGAAATTCTTGAAAGGCAAAGCAATATCATCAACAAAATCTTTAATTAAATCAGCCTTGTTAATAGCATGGATAAGTTTCTTATTAGCTTTCTTTACTTTACGTTCTAACTCCTTATTACGAGTCTCTTCAATAAAACGAGCATCTAATACTTCAACAATAATATCAGATTCCTTGATTACACGTTCAACAACAAACCAAAAGTTCTTAGCCATGATATAATGAGAAATTAGAAGATATATAAATTTAGAGGCCTATCACCCCTCTTCCCAAACATAAGAAAAACAAGACCATTTATAAAGATTTATTGATAAACAATCATATTTTAGTAATATAAGATTGATAAGAAGATTTTATGAAGCTCTTTTTTTAATTATATTATTGAATTATCTAAATAGAGATATCTGCTTCTACTTTATCACTATGTCTTAAAATTTGATATGTTTTTCCTTCTAAGTTAAAATATGCACATTCACCATTATCTAAGTCTTTAGCTTTTTTATCAATTCCTAAAATTTTAATCATATGTTGAGAATATACAAATGCTGGAACTTCATGAGTTACTACAATAATTCTATCACTATTGTATCTTCCTATTTTTTCTTCAATAGTACTTATTTCATAACCTCCAGCAAATACTCTTTCTTCTGCATATCCTTCTAAACCCAAAACTTTCTTGAAAATTTCAGCACTTTGGACTGCATTAGGTATTGGAGAACATAATAAAGAAACGCTACTACTAGGTGCATAATCTGATCTTATTTTTTTTGCTAATCTATTAATTTGTCTCTCTCCGTAAGAACTAAGATTCTCTTCTCCTAAATCATCATGATCCCCAGTCCTTACAATAAATAGTTCTTTCATCAGAAAAATCTTAGATAATCTATTAATAAATATTTATGTAGAAAATTATTACTTTTTAATCCATGGTGTTTCAACTTCATCAATTCTCCAGTTAGGATCAATATCGACATCATTAATTTCTTTATCATTAAAGACATTATAATCATAATTATATTGTAATAAACCAGCAATAGCAATCTGGACACCATTATCCATGCTATATTTCAAAGGGCAGGCAAAAGCCTTAACACCACGTTCATTACACATAGAATTTAACATTTCAACAAATCTTTGATTAGCTGATACTCCACCAATTAGAAGAGCTTCCTTTTTACCAGTATGAGCAATAGCACGTTCAGTAACTTCAATAAGCATAGCAAAACCTGTTTCCTGCAAAGAATAACAAAGATCTTCAACTGGAATACCTTTCTTAAATAAATTAATACAATGGGTAACTATACCAGAGAATTCAACATCCATACCCTTAACATTATAAGGAATTTCAATATATTTACCATTCTTAGCTAGGGCTTCGATCTTAGGACCTGCTGGAAAACCTAAACCTACTTCCCTACCGAACTTATCTAAAGCATTACCTAAACCAACTGATAAAGCTTCACCGAAAATCCTAAATTTGTTACCTTCATGAGCTATAATCTGAGTATTAGCACCAGATACAAAAACATAAACAGGATCATCAGCAGGAGTGAAAAATTTACCTTCTTCAAGATGACCTGCTAAATGATTAACAGCAACTAGAGGTTTATTATATTTTAAAGCTAATTCTTTAGCGAAATCTTTACCAACAATCAAACTAGGAGCTAAACCTGGACCTTTTGAAAAAGCAATAATATCAATATCTTCTAATCTTAATTTAGAATCAGTAAGAGCTTTATTCAATATTTCTTCTTTTTTCTCTTTATGATAATTAGCAGCTTCAATTGGGATAATTCCCCCTTTAGTTGTTGTATAATTAGCTCTAACATCTGAAAGAATATTCTTCTCACTATCAACAATAGAAATTGCAAATGTATGAGCGGTTGATTCTATACCTAAACATGTTAATTTATTCATAAATTTTATTATAATTAATTATTTATATAGGTTTGTAACATACTATTAGATGATATTAGATGTCCCATTCTATCCAGGAAAGAAGTATTATTGTGCTCAAGATTGTGCTTTAATGGTTTTGAAATATTACTATCCAGAAAAAGAGTTTGATATTGAAGAAATTTCTAAAAAATCAGTAAAACATGAAGAATATGGAACTATGACAATAGGATTATCTAAAGCATTAAAAGAATATAGATTAAGTGTTGAGTTTAATTATAAAACTGGAGAAGAAATGAGTGAAAAAGATAAAAAAGAATTCTTAGAAAAATATGAAGAATTCTTAAATAAAGAAAAAGATATAAGAAAAGAGGCAGAAAAAATAGGAGTAAAAATAAAAGAGAAAGATTTTACATTAAATGAATTAAAGAAAGCAATAGATGATAATAAAGTAATTATTAGTTTAATAAATTGGAATGTATTATCTAAAAAAGAAGGATATCAAGGACATTTTGTAGTAATAACAGGATATGATGAAAAATATGTCTATAGCCATAATCCAGGACCAAACTATCCTGAGAAAAACATGAATATCACTATAGAAATGATGGAAAAAGCAAGAAGTTATCTTGGAACAAATAAAGAAACAATTATTATATCTAAACCTTAATAAGAAAAACTTATAACTGAGTAATATAATTTCTAAAGTATGTTTGAAACAATATTAAAAGAGATAAAGCCAACAAAAAAAGAGGAACAAGAATTAAATTCTAAAGTTGAAATATTCTTAAAAACATTAAATAGTAATCTAAAAGAAGGAAAGATAGTTGTTGGAGGAAGTTTTGCAAAAGGAACCTGGCTAAGAGGACAACATGATCTAGATATATTTGTACAATATCCAAATGAAGATAAAATATCTGATAAACTTGAAAATGCTATAAAGAAAAGCTTTAGAAAATATGAAAGAATACATGGATCAAGAGATTATTTCATAATAGAATTTGAAAAAATGATATTTGAGGTAATACCAGTATTAAAAATAAAAAACTCAATAGAAGCAAAAAATATAACTGATATAAGCCCGTTACATGTAGAATGGGTAAATAAAAACTTAACAGACAAAATGAAAGATGATGTAAGAATAGCCAAACATTTTTCTAAAGCTAATAAATTCTACGGAGCTGAGACATTCATCAAAGGATTACATGGATATGTACTAGAGATACTAATATATCATTACGGATCATTCCTGAATATGGTAAAAAATGTCTCTAAATGGAGAAAAAACATGCTAATAAATTTTGGAAAAAATGAATTCTATTCAGCACAACAATTCCCATTAACCTTAATAGATCCTGTAAATCCAAAAAGAAATGCTACAGCATCATTATCAGAGGAAAAACTAGAATTATTTATAAAAATCTGCAAAGAATTCAATAAAAATAAATCATTAAAATATTTCAAAGAGAAAGAAATAAATGAAAATAAATATAATCTAATAATAGAAGCTGAAGCATTAGAAGGATCAAGAGATGTAGCAGGAACAAAAATACTGAAAGCACATGAACATATAAAATATAAATTAACAAATGATGGATATGAAATAAAAAATATAGAATTTGAATTCAAAGATAGAGGAAAATTATATTATAATCTAAAAAATAAAACATTACCAAAATATAAAAAACATTATGGTCCACCAATAACAATGATTGAAGGATTAGAAAATTTCAAGAAAAAGTATGGAAAATACAAGATTGAAAACGGAAAATCATATGTAATCTTAATCAATAAGAACAATAAATTAGAAGAATATGTTAAAAAAATAATAAAAGATGAAGAAGTGAAAAACAGAGTAAAGAAAATAAAGATATTAAACGTGTAAAACCTGTCTTGTCGCCATAATCATCCTATCTATATAATTCTCAAAAAGAGATTTCCTTTCATATAAACTTCCAGAGATGTAACTTTCAAGATTAGGACATTCTATAGTATTAACTGATGAATCAACTAATTCTTGGTATCTTGGAAAGATATAATTCCTAATGTCTGTAATAAAAACAACAGCAAGTTCACGGCATAATTTTTCTATCTCAAGTTTGATTGCTTTCTTATTATCACTTAAATTTATATTTTGAACTATCAATCTGTCACCTCTAAACATACGTTCTAAGTCTCTATTTGCATATGGGATTAACATATTATTTTTCATCTTTGAAAATATATCCTTTATATTTCTGTCATTATATCTAGCAATCTTATTATAAACATCATTATTGAAACGTACAGCAATACCAGTCCTTCCATACTTATTTCTTATAAGTTCACAAAGATTAATAATTTTTATTTCTAAATCCTTAATACCATTCTTCTTTCTTTCCCTAACCATAACAATCAAGTTCCTAAAATTTAAAAGAAGTTCACGAATCTCAGATGAACTCTTAAGAGAATCCAATTCTTCAAGAACATTAATAATTCTGGTAGTTCCTTCTATATCAATACCGATAAATCTTATTACATCACCATCTTTTAGTAGTTTTAGCATTTTATTTAGTCAATACTTCAAGTTCATCAATCATACTATTAATAACAACAAAGCCCTGATCCCAAAACTTTTCAGATTCTAAGTCAATGTTTAATTCTTTACAGATCTCAGAAGGTTTCTTAGAACCACCATAAGATAAGAACTTAATATATTTAGGAACAAAAGACTTACCTTCTTTCTTATACATCTGATATAAAGCTAAAGTTAACAGATTACCGAAACTATAAGCGTAACAATAGAAAGGGGTTGCGAAAATATGGGGGATATAAGACCATTCTAGACTAAAGTTATCACTCACATCCATAGAGTCTCCAAACATCTCTTTAAGATTTTTAGAATAAATCTCAGAAATCTTGTCTATATTTGCACCTTCATCAACTGCTTTATGCGCTTCCATTTCAAATAAAATAAAAAATGCTTGTCTAAGGACTGTAGCATATATATCGTCTAATTTAGAGGCTAAAAGTGCTTGCTTGTTTTTATTATTATCTTCTTTTTCTAAAAGCTTATCAGATAAAATCATCTCTCCAAAAACAGAAGCAGTCTCTGCAAGTATTAAAGGAGGGTGAGACAATAAAGTTGGAACATTATGAGTCAATAAATCATGAACTCCATGTCCTAATTCATGAGCTAAAGTACTAACGTCCCTCTCTTTTCCTGTAAAACTTATAAAAACATAAGGGGTAATCTCAGGATGAATATCATAACAATAAGCTCCCCCTTTCTTTGAATCAGAGACTAAAGAGTGTATGTGTTCTTCATCTATTATCTTTGAAGCTAATTTTGCCATATCAGGAGAGAATTCATTATAACATGATAGAACCATCTTGACAGCTTCATCATATGAAATATTTTTTTCTTTAACTGTAATAGGAGCATAAATATCATATCTTGTTAATTTTTTCATACCTAAAAGTTTAGCTTTTAATCTGAAATACCTATGAAAAACTTTACTATTCTTTTTAACAGAATTAAGCATAGCATTAACTGCTTTATCACTAATATTATTACTTAAGTTTCTAGGCGAGATATAACTTTTATAATCTCTTAATTTCAAAGATTCATTTTTCCAGTCAGTAAGAATTGCCTTATATATTTCACCTATAACATCTTTATTATCTGCATATTTCTTAAGCAAAGCATCATATGAACTTTTTCTTTCTTCTGCTTTTGGGCTTCTAATGTATTTTGATAATTCACTATAATTCATCTTCTTTAATTTACCATCAACTTCGAATTCATAGACGAAACTTGTTGTAATCATATTATACAGATTATTAAGAACAGATGAACCAGTTATGTCTTTGATATTAATTACCTTTTCCTCTTTTTCAGATAGAGTGTGAGGTTTCTGCAATCTTAATTTTTCAAAATAATATTTATAATCTTTAGATTCTTTAATAATTCTATCAGCATTATTATCATCTAATTGCTTGAACCATAAACTGAAAAATATAATCCTATTAGAGACATCTGCTCCTAACTGACTAATCTTATTCTGCAAAGTTCTTGCATCCTGAGACTTTGTATCAGTAGAGAACCACATATATGAATAAGCACCAAGTCTTGAACAAATTTTTTCAACTTCCTCAATATCCTTTATTATCTGTAAAACTTTCTCAGAACTAATATTATTAGTTAATTTACTTTTAGAAGATTCAACTTTTTTTACTTTACTATCTAGATCAGCAAGAACAGAATCAAACTCCTTACCTTCGTGAGATTTCAATAAATCCTTAAGATTCCATGAAGATTCCTTATACACTATTTTTTGCATATCATTAAAGAAATAATTTTAATTATAAAGTTTATGGATTTACTTCTTAACATAAACTGCTACATGATTGCCTGAATTTAATTCCTTTCCTGAAGAATCATAAGCTTGTTCTAATCTTACTTCTGAATAGAGTTTTTGATATTCATCTCTAACTTTTTAACTATGAGGTATTATCTCTGTCCTATTTCCAGCGCCACTGATTCCTGGAAAACCTTGAGCAAGTTCATGATCTGCCACCGAAACATTTCTCAAAAATTTAAATCCTTCTTCAGATAATCTCTTGTCCAATGAAGCTTTTGTATCTTTATCCATATTTTTTAAGAGTTATTAAACTTTAAAAGATTTATTATTATATAATATGCTGTAATAAAGTATAAATATGAGAAAATACTTTAATTTTATAATGGGAAAAATAGATGCTAAGTTTCTTGTAAGAAGAGAAGAATTAAGTGATTTTATTGAACAAAATAACATTCCAACTGAAGAACAAATATCATTATTTATAGCTACAGCAATGTATTTTCAAGATAAAGGAGTTGTTAATGGAGAAAATTATTTATGGGTTTATGAATCAAGAGATGGATCTGAATTAGTTTTAGCAAATGCTGATGGAAAGCTTGCAAGACATATGGGCGAGGCAATGGGATTTGTAGGTCATAAAAATGATGCTTTAGATCCTAAAGATGAGAGATTAAGATTTCATAGATATGAAAGAATACAGATAAAATATAATGAACGTCATTTAATAACATATGATCAAATCTATAGGTATAATCGTACACTTGGAGAAAGAACATCTTTATTAAAACTTCAACCAAAACATTTATAAAGTTCCAGACTTGTAAAATATTAAAGATGAATATTCTTGAAGAGGTAAGTGATAAGAAAATGTTTGACAAATCAATGTTAAAAACAACTGGAACAACAACTCTAGGTATGGTCTGTAAAGATGGAATAGTAATAGCTGCAGATAGAAAAATGACATTAGGTGGGCAGATTGTTTCTAGTAAAAAGTTTGAGAAAGCAATAATATTATCAGATGATATAGCAATAACAATAGCAGGATTAGTATCAGATGCACAATTATTAGTAAGATTAATCAAAGCACAGATAAAATTAGATGAACTGAAGAAAGGAAAAAAATTAAAAATAAGAGAAGTAGCAAACATGTTAGCAAATCTAGTATATGCTAATGTAAGAAAATATTCAACAATCCAAGGAATAACAGGATTCTTATTAGGCGGAAAAGACCATGAAGGATTCTATTTATATGAGATGGGAATGGATGGATCATTAACAAAATTCGATGATTATGTAACAGATGGATCAGGAATGTTATTTGCAACAGGAGTATTAGAAGCAAATTACAAAGAAGATATGACAATAGAAGAGGGAGTTAAATTAGCCATAAAAGCAGTAACAGCTTCAATGCAGAGAGATACAGCATCCGGAGCAGGAATGGATGTTATAACTATAACAAAGGAAGGAACTAAGAGAGTATTTTCAAAACAATTAGATAATAAATTTGTAGCTTAGGGATATAGATTTTATTTTCTTATATTAAAAAAATGGTAAAGATAATTGACGAAGTAAACAAGTATTTGCCGCAAGATGCGAATATAACAGAGACAGTATTTGAGGGAGCAAACATAGTCCTCTATACAAAGAACAAGAAATTCTTATTAGACAATCAAGGAGTAATAAAACAGATAGTTGACAATATAAAGAAACGTGTAGAGTTAAGAGCAGATCCATCAATAGTACTGGACATAGAGGATACTAAGGAATTAATCAAGAAAACAATATCAGCAGAGGCAGGAGAGACAGAGATAATATTTGATGTTTCAAGATCAAGAGTAATAATAGAGGCAGAAAAACCAGGAATAGCAATAGGAAAAGGTGGAGATGTATTAAAAGAGATAAAAGCAAAGACTTTCTGGACACCAATAGTAAGAAGAATACCACCAATAAGATCACAATTATTAGAGAACATAAGACAGGTATTATATGATCATTCAGAATACAGAAAAAAATTCCTTAACAAAGTAGGAAAGAGAATCTATGAAGGGTGGACAAAAACTAAAAGAGATGAATGGATAAGATTAACTTGTCTTGGAAGTGCAAGAGAGGTAGGAAGAAGCTGTTTCTTAATACAGACACCAGAATCAACAATAATGTTAGACTGTGGATTTAATGTAGCAGCACCAAGAGAGTTTGCATTCCCATATTTAGATGTTCCAGAATTCAATATACAAGAATTAGATGCAGTAATATTAAGCCATCCACATATTGATCATTGCGGAACATTACCTTACTTATACAAAATGGGATACAGAGGACCTGTTTATTGCACAGCACCAACAAGAGATGTAGCAGCATTATTATGTCTAGATATGAGTGATATAGCAATGAAAGAGGGAAATGATCCATTATATGATACAGGAGATGTAAAAGAGATGGTGAAACATACTATCTGCTTAGATTATGGAGAGGTAGCTGATATAACACCAGATATGAGATTAACATTGTACAATGCAGGACATAACCTAGGAAGTGCTATGGTACACCTGCATATAGGAAATGGATTACACAATTTCTTGTATTCATTAGATGCAAGCACTAAAATTACATTAATAGATCCAGAAAATAATACACAATTTATTGGAATAGGAGACTTTATAGATAAACAATTTGAGGAAAAAAATGGGTTAATAATAGATAATGGGTTTGTACAAGAAAAAGCAAATACAAAAGGATATGCTACAATTGCTTTTAATAAAAAAACATTAAAAAATGAAATAGTAAATATAACAAGTTTTGTAAGACATCCAATAAATGAAGAATTATATGAAATAAAAACAGAGAGTGGAAGATCAGTAAAAGTTACAAAATCACATAGTTTATTTACAGCAAAAGATGGAAAAATACTTCCTGCAGAAGTCTCAAAATTAAAAACTGGAGATTTCATAGTAGGATCAAAAAAAATACCATCATTAAATGTTAATGAACCTATAATAGATTTAATGCCTTATTCAAAAGAACTAAGAATAAAAATCGAAGATGATGCATACATAAATAATCTTATAATCAAACATGAAGCTGAATTTTCTAAATTAGAAAACAATGATAAATTAATAGTTAAAAGTGTGTTGTTTGATTATTATAAAGGTAATTATATAAAAGATATAAGAAATAAATATAAAATACACCCAAGAAGGATAAATAGAATCTTTAAACAATTAGGATTAAAAACTCATCCAAGAGTAAAGGATTCATTGCCTGATAAAGTAAGAATAACAAAGGACTTTGCAAGATTCTTAGGATATTATATCTCAGAAGGATGGCCAAATACTAAAGACCAAACAGTAGCTGTATCAAATACTAATAAAGAAATACTAGAAGATTGTTATAACATAATAAAAAAAGAATTCGGAATTGAAGGAGATCTTAGATATCAAGATGATGTTGTATTATTTACTTCTAAACAATTAAAATCATTGTTAAGTAATGTATTAAAATGTGGAAAAGATGCTTACACAAAAAGAATACCTAAAGAGTTATTATTAACAAATAGAGATGTGCAATCAGACTTGTTATATGGTCTATTTTCAGGAGATGGTGGGATAAGAGTAAGAGAAAAAGGAAGAGAGATAAACTATGCTAGTAAATCAAAAGGTCTAATAGAGGATATTAATTTTATATTACTACAATTTGGAATAGTACCAACAATAGAATTTAATAAGACTTCAGAAATGAATAATCTGCATATTTATAATAAAGAAAAAATTGCTGAATTCTTGAGTGAAATAAATATAAATAACTCACAGAACACACAGTTAGTAGAGTCATTACTATCATTAAAACAAAATAAGGCAAGTTTTGATATGAGAATACCAATAAGTGCACTATCACAAACCATACAAAATGATATTTCAAAAACACCATGGCAAAATGCAGAAAGCTGTGGTATACAAAAATTAGAAAATGAAAATTTAACAGAAGATGACTTAAAGTTAATAAATTCTGATCTGATGTTTGATAAAATAAAATCTATTAAACAAGTAGAATCTACAGGAAAATATGTATATGACCTAAGAGTAGATGGATATGAAAATTTCTTAGGCGGAGATGGATTCTTATTTATGCATAATACAGGAGATTTCAATTATGAGACATCTAATTTGTTAAGTTCTTCAGAATCAAAATTCCCAAGAGTGGAATCAGTAATGATGGAATCAACATACGGAACAAAACAAGATAATAGTCCATCAAGAAAAGAGAGCGAAGATGATTTAATAAGAATAATAAATGAGACAGCAACAGCTGGAGGAAAGGTATTGATGCCAGTATTAGGAGTTGGAAGATCACAAGAGTGCATGCTGATATTAGAGAGAGCAATGGAAGAGAAGAAAATACCGCAGATGCCAATATATGTGCAGGGAATGGTATGGGATGTTACTGCGTTACATACAGCATATCCAGACTTCTTAAGCAACAGAGTAAAGAAAGGAATATTCCAACGTGATCATAATCCATTTTTAAGTCCAATATTCAAGAAAGTAATATCACAAAAAGAGATGGCAGAAATCAAAGAGGGAAAAGGACCATACGTAGTAATGGCAACATCAGGAATGTTACAAGGAGGACCATCACTAGAATACTTGAAAGCATTTGCTGAGAATCCTAAAAATTGTGTAGTGTTAACATCATATCAAGGTGTTGGTAGTATTGGAAGAAGATTACAGGATGGAGAGAAAGAATTGACTTTTACTTATGGCGGATCTAAAAGAATGGAAACAATCAAGATTAATTTGCCAATATATACATTATCAGGATTTTCAGGACATAGTAACTTTAAACAATTAGTATCATGGGTAAAGAATATAGAACCAAAACCTAAAAAGTTCATTACAATACATGGAGATTATTCAAGATGCATAGAATTAGCTTCAGTAATATACCAACAGAACAGAGTAGAGACAGTAGCTCCTAAGAATCTAGAGACAATAAGATTGAGATAAGTCTCTAGTGTTTATACTACCCTGAATATAATATTCTTTTTAGAAAACTTAAAAAGGAAACACACTCTGTAATTAGATGTTCTTATTTAAACTTTCCATCGCCTAAATTTTGATATACTTCTGTTGTTCTTGTATATGCATCTATTTTATCATCTATATTGTGAAAAACTTTGAAAGCAAGGAATTGTGCTGAATATACATCATATAATTTTCTTGCTGTTGATTCATCAACTTCAGCTGGATTAAATTCTAGTTTTCCATCTCTATTTTTTATTTTAATATTAGTATTATTTTGATTATCCTGAATATCCAGCTGTAGTTCTCCAATTCTGTACCAAATAATAATGCTTGATTCATCAGTTATTGAATTATTAGCTCCATTTCTAATCATTAATAGCTGATATATACCCAAACCACTAATGTTTTTAACCTCAAAATTGTAGTCTGTCCTTCTTTCTCCTTCTTTCTCCTTTAGGTTTGTCTTATATTGAAAACCTACTTTGTTAGCAAGGTTATGATAAACTCTTTGTTCTGCAATTTCACTTGCTCTAGAAAAAAGCTCCGGAATATCTAATCCTCTATTGTGATTTGTAGTTAAATGGAAATCTACTAAGCTTATAGATGCGTTCTTTCTATAAAGCTCCTCTACTTTTTCCTCTATACTTCTAGCTGTTAAAAAATATGATGCTAATCCGCCTAAAATTGCTCCTAAGCCTGCAACAATTACTGTTTTTCTTTCCATAATAAATTACTATAATGAATAGTCTTTTAAATTTAACTACTGGATAGTTTAGAGAAAATTTAGAGGAAGAATTGTATTGTATTATTAATGTCTGTTAAATCCTAGGAAGTTTTCCAACGTTAATCTTGTTTTGGTCATTAAACTTGTTTTATTGTAATATAATCAATCCCTATTAATAATCTCTTCAACAGAACCGTGGGCTTAGAGAAATCCTTAAAAGTGTTATTAACACTAGAATTATATGTTTTTATTGACTAAAAAGAGCAAGATATTAAGAGAAGTGGAGAAAGTCAAATATTGTATAACTTCTTTAAACTATTTTTATTGTGAAATAAGTAACTCTGAACGTAAAGAATCCCCTGAGGAACTATATCTCTATCTTGATAGAACTATTGGATCATTAGAGAATATTATGTGGAATCTATTTTTAGAAGATAATCTCTTGAAAGCAAATATTGGGGTAGAAATCAATGAAACTAATTGTAATGATTCATTTCATAATGAACAAATAGTTACATTAATGGATACTCTAAATAGAACTCGAAATTTATCAATGATATTAATAAGAAATGAATTAACAAGAGATGTTATAGAAAACATTAAATCAATAATTAATGGCATAATAAAAGATTTAGAAGCAGGACTTGGAGGACATAATTCTTACTTTAACGGATTGATGATAAATCTTTCTAAAATAAAAGTGCCAAGAAGAAAAGGTAAAATAATATTTGCAGCAGCAACAGCATTAGCAATAGTATCAGCAGGCTTGACATATAATTATAGAACGTCTAATAGTACAGAAACTGTAACTGTAGTTCAAAAAAGAATATCTGACATTAAAGGATTGCAAAAATTTTTAGATCTTTATGAAGATGGTAAATTGAACGCAATAACAAAAACAGCAATAAGGATATTCAAAGGTTTATATGAAAATGAATTAAAAGGAAAAGTTAAACTAAGTGATAAAATATTTAATGGTGAAATTGATGAAACATTATATGAAGCAGTTAATGATCTAGTGAAACAAGGAATAAATAAAATAGAAGCAAGATTTTATGGTGTAGATATTGATGGTAAAACAATAATTGTATATGTGCCAAAAATAAAAAGTCAAACAATAGAAAGAAAACTCCTTATAAGATCTGAACCTAATTACCATGAAATTGATAGTGCTCAAAGCCTAAAAATAATAAGAATGTTAAAAAATGATTATCTATTAATAGACATAATAAAACAACTAAAAAACTATTTTAGTGATGATTATGATTTAGCAAAAGCAATAATGGTTTTTACAAACGAAACAATAATGCAAAAAGAGGGGATTTTAGAACTTGACCCGTTAAGAACATTATATAAAAGAGAAGGAAGTTGCACTGAAGGTAGTGAATTATTTGCAGCATTAAGTATAACAGCTGGATTCAAGGATGTATACTTGCAAGACAGATCTGATATAAGGGCAACACCTGAAATATCGCCTAAGCAAATACATCTGTTTGTAGTAATAAAGATACGTAATAGAGAATATTTTTATGATGGCGGAAATAATGAATTATTACAAAAATCAATACATGAAAATAGAATGCCAATATTAGGAAAAAGAATAAAAATCTAATTTAATACTAGTTAACTATTGTTAAAATTATTATGATTAAAATAATCCTATTAAGAAGTGAATATATAATCTTATAAATAAAAGAATTCATTAATAACTATGCAGCATGAAGTTAGATTATATGTTCTAGAGAAAAATAATGTCATCAACGGTGATAGAAGATATAAACATATTTTTGGATTCTATGATGGAGAGTGTGAAAAATTATTAGAAGCTGGAAATTTTGATGGATACAAAGTTGTTTATAGAAATAGGACAACAAGCCAGAGATCATTATTTGCAATAGTAAAAGAGGCAGTAGATGTGTCAAATACTAAAGGAATATTAGATACTGAGGTTCTGGATTATATATTAGGAAATGAGAATACAGAAGAAATGCTTGTTGGAACAATAGTAAAATTAGATGAGTTAAAAGATTCTACAGTAGCATATTATAATCTTGGAGATACAAACGCTACATTATAAAAAATTAAAATTTACTACCAGAAAATATCTTGGACATGGTATCTGACATATCAACATAAGGACTTAATCTTCCGCCACCAGCTGTATTACCTGTGTTATTAGCCTGAGGCTGTGGAGCTGATTGTTGAACTTGTGGCTGAGTAACCTGAGGTCTAGGAGCAGCAGTCTGAACTGAATTGTTTGAACTTGAATTTTTTTCTCTCTTATTAACCAAATCCTGTAAAGCAGAAATCAATTTTTTAAGATCATCAAGAGACTCTTTTTCTGTATTAAAACTAATTTTCACATCCATTTTTCAACTGAGTGGAAGAGTCTATTTAAATGTTTTTTGTTTGCCCTCTAAACAAACCCTAAATACTAATTAAAACCACTTTTGCTAAGATGACTTAATGATTCTGATAAAATATTATAATTAGGTTCATATTTTTTATAATATTCAACGAATCTTTCTTCAATAATCTTCAAAGAAATTATAGCATTAGACATAGTAGCATCTTTAATCTCATTATTGTTAATCCTAACAGCCTGTTCATAGATCTCTAAAGCCCTTAAAATAGATGAATTGAGATACGCTAGTTCATATCTATCATAATCAATAATCTTAACATCTGAATGTTCATTAAAACTATCCCAATGCTTCTTTATTATCTCTCTTTTTTGTCCATAATCAAGGAATAAGTGCTGATCTAAAAGATTTGTATCATCAAAAACAATAGGTGATTTACGTTCTCCTTCAGTATCAAGAATAATAACACGATTCATCTCATCTAATTTAAAATTTCTAGAATGAGCATCCTTATTATAAACCCTGATAATTCCTTCTAAACTATTAAGAGCTGGTTCTAAACTATACATGAGAGGATCAACAAAACTTGAAGGATATAATCTAGAGATCCTTTCACGAATACTCTTAGAGATATCACGCTCAACAAAATCACCTTTAACTCTAGCATGTAATAAACCAAGAATATCAGCAATCCTGTAAAAATCATTTACAGATACATCATTTAATTTAATCCTTTGTTCAAGAGTATTACCAGAAGCCTGTTCCATGACATAATAAGTTTCATTATTAAATTCAATACTCCCAATAGGATTAACAGTAGAACAATCATTCCTTAATGAAATAATAGAACCAATCTGTTCAGCCATAGAAATTTCCTTAGCTAATCCATCAGATGACTGACTTTTGTAAATAATCTCAGAACCTAATAATGGATCCTCAATTGTAAAAACAGAGTTCTTATTACCTGTAATTTTATTAACAGAACTACTTTCTAAAGCTTTTTTAGCAGCTTCTAATTTTTTCTTCCTAGAAATATCCTTATTCCCATACATAGAGTATAATCTTCCGACAAGATATGAGAAAGAGAAAGAATCAGCAGTAGGAAAGTTATGATAAAATGGATCCTTACAACTAGAATCAATACCATCAAGCAGTGCAAGATTAATAATATCCTTTTCTTCTTTTATTTTCTTATTAATAATACTTTTACACTTTAAATAAATAGATTTTATATTACCAAAGAAACTTAGTTTATTTTTTGTCCTAAGATCCTGAATATTCTCTTCAAAAATATTAAAAGCTTTCCTGTAACATTGATAAGCAGATCTTTTATCATGACCATAATAAGAATCGCCTAAAGACAGAGTACGTTCTATCTCATCACCAACATTTTCACTTAAACCAATCAATCTTTTCTTAACTTCAATGGACTTTTTATTATTTCTAGTCAATGAATAAAATAACTTTAATAAAGAGAATCTTATATATTTAGAATCAGAAGGACTATCTTGTTCCTTAACAATATCATCGAGACATGACAATGGCATTTGTTAATTAAAAATATATACTTAATAAATATTTATACAGTAAAAATAGATAGTTTTTTAATATAAAAAATCACTAAAAACCTGAGAAGATGATAAAAAAAGAGTACCTGGTCATAGTTAGTTTGCTAATCCTATTTTTATTACTACCAAAAAATGCAATTGCTGATTTTCCAGACTGTTTAGGTGATACAACAAACGGAATATGGACCATAAGCAATACACAGACAATAACTTCAAATCAGGTATGTTATAATATCACAATAAAAGCAGGAGGAAAACTAAGAGTGCAGAATGGTGCTATCACCTCATCAATAAACATAACTGTTGGAAACTTATCTGTGGAAAGTGGCGGAGAAATAAATACTACAGGATTTGGATATATTGGAAGCTCTACAACAGCAACAGGACCTGGAGCTGGAATAAGCAGGCGTGCTGGAGGGAGTTACGGAGGGAGGGGTGGTGCAAAACAAGAGACAAACATTGGAAATGTATACGGAAATCCATTAAGACCAACAGATCTGGGAAGCGGAGGATCGGGAAGCGGAACAACTTCAGGTTCTGGTGGTGGTGGAGCTATACTCATAAATGTAACACAGAACTTTATACTTAATGGAACGGTTGTAGCTAATGGAAACAGTACATCTACTAATTCTAATCTTGGAGGCGGTTCTGGAGGATCAATATTAGTTTATACATATAATCTTTCAGGACTTGGGAATTTTACAACATTAGGAGGTAAAAGTGGATCTGGTGGTGGAGGAGGAGGTGGTGGTGGAGGAAGAATAGCAGTATACTATAATTATTCAACATTAAACTTTTCAAGATCAAGTGCCGAGGGTTCAAAAGATGATACAACATATCAAGGAAGTACTGGAACATTAATAACAATAGATGTTGTCAATAATAATGCTACAATATATGGATGGAACTGGAACAGCAGTGTAGATTTAAGCACATTCAGTAATGTAACATTCGTATCAGCAAACACAACAATAGATAATAATGATATAATAAGAATAGACAACAACTTTCAATTCGACGGACAATCATATTTTAACTGCAGAACAAACATAAGTAAACAGATTATATTATCTGAGATAGGAACAGGAAACATCAGTTCTTATCTATCTAATTTTAGAAATGAATGTGGAATGACAAATGTTACTATAAATACTAGCAATCCTCTATTAATTTCTGGAAATACTTTACTAAATTTTAGTAGTATTAATTTTGATAATTCAAGTGTTGATGTCGCTATATCAAATTCAAAAATATTCTCAAACTTTAATTTCACATTAAGAAACATAACAATAGATGTAAACTCAATAATAAACGCAACAGGAAAAGGATATTCAGGAGGAATAAGCACAGGAACAGGACCAGGAGGACCTACAAGAGGATCAAGCGGAGCAACACACGGCGGAAGAGGAATGACAGTAAGCGGAACAAACAATGATATCAACGTATACGGAAATGCGTTAAATCCTATAAATCTTGGAAGTGGCGGGAGTGGTGCAGGATCAACAAGAGGCGGAAGAGGAGGAGGATTCATATATATAAATTCAACAAATAAACTAACACTTGATGCAACATTAAGCACCGATGGCACGCAAGCTTTCGGTGGATTAACAACAGCTGGCGGCGGTACTGGTGGATCAATACTATTATATGCATACAATATAACAGGAACAGGAAACTTCAGTGCAATAGGTGGTGAGGGTTTCAATGTCATCTCTTCAGGAGGAAGAATAGCAGTATACTATAATCATACAACAATAAACTTTTCAAAATCTAGTGTGGAAGGCACAAAACTTTCAATAAGTGGAACATTGCCTTTAATCCCTGCTACTGGTACTTTTATTGCTGTAGATCAGCGTTTCAATAATGCTACAATAC
>JBBSWW010000003.1:63268-86602 GCA_038046085.1 Nanobdellota archaeon
GGAATGACAGTAAGCGGAACAAACAATGATATCAACGTATACGGAAATGCGTTAAGACCAACAGAACTAGGAAGCGGAGGATCAGGAGTAGGGTCTACTAGGGGTGGTACTGGCGGGGGATTTGTATACATAAATGCAACAAATAAATTCATAATAGATGGAACAATAAAAAATGACGGAACACCTTCTTATGGCGGAGCAGATGATGCTGGTGGCGGTACTGGTGGATCAATACTAGTATATGCATACAATATAACTGGAACAGGAAACTTTAGTGCAATAGGCGGGGCTGGAAGAAATCTTGTTTCAGGAGGGGGAAGAATAGCAGTATACTATAATCATACAACACTAAACTTCTCTAGATCAATAGCAGAGGAATCAAAAACAGCAATTGCTGGCGTATTGTCATCTCCTGCTACTGGTACTTTTATTGCTGTAGATCAGCGTTTCAATAATGCTACAATACATGGATGGAACTGGAACAGCAGTGTAGACTTAAGCATCTTTAACAATATAACATTCGTATCAGCAAACACAACAATAGACAATAATGATATAATAAGAATAGACAACAACTTCCAATTCGACGGACAATCATACATAAACTGCAAAACAAACCTAACAAGACAAATAACAATATCAGAAATAGGAACAGGAAACACCAGCAGATTCATGTCAGGATTCAGAACAGAATGCCCATTAGTTAATTTAACCATAAATTCAACAAATAATATCTTAGTATCAAACAATAATCTCTTTAATTTCAGTATAATAAACTTAGATAATTCAAATATAGACTTTTCTTTAGTAAATAGTAAAATCTATGGAAGTATAAATTTGACATTAAGAAACTTATCAATAGATCTAAGTTCATGGCTTAATGCAACAGGAAAAGGATATGAAGGTCCACTTGGCATTGGCAATTCTTCTGGAAGAAATGGTGCAAGCTATGGTGGATTTGGTGGAGGTGGAGCAGCAAGACCATATGGAAATCCATTAGAACCGAGAGAACTTGGAAGCGGCAGCGGAGGAACTCCTGCTAATTCATTAAGCATTGGAGGGGGATTTATTTTCTTAAATATTTCCAATAAATTAACAATAAATGGCATAGTAACCTCTGACGGTATTCCTCCAACAGGTAGTGGCAGTGATAGAGGTGGAGGAGCATCTGGAGGATCAATACTAATATATGCATACAATATAACAGGAACAGGAAACTTCTCAGCAAAAGGGGCTACAATAATTGATAATTCTCCTGATGCATCCGGTGGAAGTGGGGGAAGAATAGCAATATACTATAATTATTCAGATATTAATTTTTTCAAATCAAATGTCAGCGGAGGTGGGAGCGATATAGCATTATCAAGAGCAGAACCTGGAACATTCATAGCTATAGATCTAAGAAATAATATTGCAACTATAGTAGAGGCATTTGAATTCAATATGAGCAATTATGTAACTGGATCTAACTTTAAGAGTGATGAAAATTCACCATTCACATTTGAGAATATAACATTGAAAGGAGGAGATGAACTAAGATTATTAACAAATGTCTCCTTCAACATAACAAAACTAAACTGGTCTACATCAAAAATAAATGTAAGCGATTACTTAGAAATAATATATGAAGATAATTTTAATGATACATTAACAACATATAATCCAGTAAACAATGGAATATTCAATCTAAGTATAGAGAGAAGATATAATGCAAGAATAGATTTCCTGTCAAACTTATCATATATAATGAATATCTCAGCTGCAATAAATATAAGCCCTAATTTCGTAAAAGTCAATTCTACATTCTTGCCACAATTAAATATGTCATCAAGATTGACATTCTATAATGTATCAGGAGACAATGGAATACCATTATATGATTTAAATGATGGAAATAATTTTATACTATGTCGTTATGACAGGTGCAACCAAAAGAATTTTACTGCTGATCTAAAAAAATTCAGTGTTGTAGTAACAGGATTCACAACATATACAACAATAAATGACAGTTCACCACCAAATATAACATTCGTATATCCTACAGAAGAGAACAATGTATATGTAAATAGGGACTGGATATTCATCAATACAAGCATAATAGAACTTAATCCTGATAATATAACATACTTATTAATGAATCAGACAGGAATTGTCAACAGCACATTATATTATATGGTTGATTCATCAGCTAATAACACAATAAATTTCACAACAATTACATCAGGAAACTTCTTAGGACTCACAGATGGGATATATAATTATAATGCAACATTAATAGACCTTGCGAATAATAGAAATTCCAGTGAGACAAGGATAATAACACTTGACAAAACAGCACCCCAGGTAAGTTTTAATGATACTGTGACACCACTACAAGGGGCAGCTTTAATATCTGCTAAATATTATGTACAATTAACAATATTAGAGGAAAATACAGCAAACATTACATATAATTTATATGATGCTACAGGAATAATTAATACAACAACTTATTCTATGAATGATCAAACCTCAAATATAACAACACTATTTGGTTTACTTGCAGGAACATCTGCTGTAGGAGTGAATATAACTGACAAGGCAAATAATATGGCAAATACTGGTATAAGGACAGTAACTTACACTGAAAGTTCTGGGACAACAACATCAACAGGTGGTTCAGCTGGTTCTTCAGGAGGTGGAGGTGGAGGTGGAACAGCACCAAATTTAAGAATAGTAAATAGTCCACCTTTACAGATAATAGGGCAGACAGGACTTATACAAACACCGCATGGTGAAGTAACGTTTACAACAACAAATAAAGGAGGGGTATTCACATTAAATATAAATTCAACACAAGGAGCTGCAGAAATTGGATTAACATTCATAAATGCTTCATACGGAATAAATGTCCCTAAACTTGATATCAAGCTAAAGAATGGCGGGAAATTAAAATTAGTACCTACAATAGACTTTAGATTACCAGTAATAGATCCATTAAGCCTTTTATTATTGATAATATTATTAATAATAATAATTTCATATGAATATTACAGGTATAAGAAAAAAGAGGAATTAAGCAAAGTACCACCACACTTAAGATATGTACCAATAACAAGACCTATAACAAGTTCTAGATGAGCCTTAATAAAAAAATAGTTAATCCAGAAAATAAAGGAATCAAAATATTATCATCAATAAAGAAACTTTTTTTATTAAAATAAATACTCTCTACAATCATCCCTATAATACTAGCGAATAATGCTTCTATATAAGAAATGAAAAAAGAAGCTGCAATAAAAGATACTAAAATACCTAATAAAGTACCTTCTAATTTCTTGAAATTGTTCAGAGGATGCTTCAATTTACCAAAAGATTTGCTCACCAATGAACTAACAGCATCACCAAAACCCATTATAAGAATAGATGCAATTGCTATATCCTTACTAAAAAATAATACTGCAATAAAACAACCAGACATGAAAGTGATAGCACCTTTGCCTGGAAAATTCCTAATATCATAATCCCTATCCAGATGTTTCAAGAAAAAAGTTATAGAACTTATATGATAATTTTTAGCAATGAAAGAGAGTAATAAACCAAGTAATACAATAAATAAAAGAATATACCAGTTTAAGATATTAAAATATACTAAAACTGAAACAATCATACTATTACAAATATGAAATAATTTTCTTTTGATCTCTTTCTTATTAATCATATAATATACTAATAACTTTAATATTTAAAGCTTAAGAAATCATATAATAAATAATCTTAAAAGCTTAAATTATCATTAAATATTAAAATTCTTCAACATCATCAAAAAACCAGGCTTCAACATTACTAACTGTGCTTTCTTCAGGAGATTTTAGGTTAGGATCCTTAGATTCTGAAAATTTCTTGAAACTATCCATATCTTTCCATCTTAAAAGAACAAAAACCTCATTCTTGTCATCTCTGTTTCTCATAATATAACCACCCTGAGAACCATTATCTTGCACAACATTCAAATTATTATGAAAAGCTTTCTTGAACTTATTATAATCCTTAATCTTATGCTTAACTAATAAGTATACCATAATAATAAATTAATTCCCATATATAAAAATATTTCTTATATACTCTAAAACATGCTAAGTATAAAAATAAATTAGATCAATAGGAAAGTTTAAGTATTTTACATAATATATCTTTATAATGTGGATTGCTAAAATATGTATAGATTATAATAAAAATAGTCTCATATCTAATTTGTGTAAAAAATACAATGTCTCAATTTATGGATATCCTACAGCTCATAATATTTTTAAAGATTATGTAATAATTAACGGATCAATTATCTTTAATGGGTTAAAGGTTAATGTTAATAATTTTATTAATGAACTAAAAAAAGATAAAAGATTGATTAATATAGAGATAAATAATAATTATGGAATAATGAGCATAAAACAGCATATAGCAAATGCACTAATTCTAAATTCTGATATTATACCTATAAAACCATATGAAGTTAACAATCAGGGCGAGTATACATTTGAATTAGGATCCTGGAAAAAAGAATCATTAACTAAATTAATAGAAAATTATAGAAAACATAAATTTAATATAAACATTATTTGGATAAAGAATATTAAACCAAAAAATATATTTGTTATATCATCTCTTAATAATTTAACAGATAAACAAGAATATTCTATCAAACTTGCTATAGAAAATAATTATTATGATTATCCTAGAAAGATAACTTTAAAAAAACTTGCTAATATTGCTAAAATTTCTTACTCAACTTATCAATTTCATTTAAGAAAAGCTGAGAGGAAGCTAATTCAGAAACTTCATTAGAAGCCCCAATGTATTCATGAAGTATCTCTGAAGATCTTAAAAGAATATTCTTAGAATTTTCCCTTTTTATTAATTCAACATAATCATTTACTTCTTCATATATTGAATCAAATATTCTTTTTGAATCTGATCTTTGTTTTAGAGACTTAACCAATTCTGGAGCAAAATCATAATAGGAATTTAGTATTTTCTCACCATTAGGAAGATTTCTTACAATATTGTTTCTATACCATCTTATCAGCTCTAATTCTTCACAATTTTTAGGCAAGCCTCTGCTTTCAGCACATGCTGTTACTAAAAAACACTCTTCTTTACTAGGCTTAATAATTCTAGGTTCATCAGTACTGAAAACTCTTTTATTATCTCCTATTATTTGTATAATCATCCCCTTCCTATACATTTCACAAGCATCTTCTACAGAATTTAACAGATAAGAAAGATAATTGAAAGCTTGTACAAATCTTCCTTTCCTGACTGTGTGCCATTCTGTTAAAAAAAGTTCATCTGTAAACCAAAAATCGTGTGCTCTATTATAATCAAGTAATATCTTTTTATTAGGTGATTCATACTTTCTATTATACCTTTTATCACCATATACACCATTAACTAGACTAATATAAGAGTCAACTCTTTCCTTATAATCCTTAGTTGTATAAGATACTCTCTTTATATTATCAAATAAATCCTCTGGAGCAAAATATAATCCTAAACCTAGATTTTCAAATTCCTTCAATTCTCTAGAATCAGATTTTAATAAATCCTCTATTATATCAACAAGCCCTATAATACCAATATTCATTCTTTCAAATGGATTTACCATAAAAAATTAAAAATAAATAAACTATAAGTATATTTTATCGATATATGCCTATATAGAATCAATAAAAGTGTTCTCCATTTCTTCCTTTTTTAATGTTAGCATATTTTCAGCCATCATATCAAGCTCTTCCATAGAGAAGTCACTCTTCAGTTTATTAAACATCTCAGATTCTTCATGTTCAATATGATGTTCAACCTCATGCTTAAGAATCATGAACTTAGCCATCCATAATTCGTCGTCAACATTCATATTCTCTAATTCAGCAATCATATGATCAACTAAAGCATGTTCCTCATGTGCATGAATACTAAGGAAACGAGTGTCATCATTAGCTTTCATAGGTTGATAGACAGAGGCTTCTTCTGCTCTTGAATGAATCTTTATCTCTTCTTTCATCTGCATGAATAATTCACTCATAATCTCCTTATCATCATAATTTCCTTCTATATTATTCATTATACCTTTTAATTTCTTATGATCATCTCTTAAAACTGTAAACAGTGCTATTTGTTTAACACTTCTCTTCTTACTTGGAGATCTTTTAGAAATACTTCTTGATCTAGTAGATTTAACAGACTTTTTCATACGTCTTGTAGCAGGATTTCTTCTTGATTTTTTTTTGTTTACCATAACTAGTAATTGGTTTAGGCGTTTAAAAAAGAGATGTATATACACTATTGAGATTATTTTTTATCTATAGACTTCCTTACAATAACAATATTATTATCTGGATCACTTAATTTAATACTTTTATCTGAAATTTTTCTTATATATTTTGTATCTAGAGCAGATATTGCATCTGAAAGTTCTAAATTAGTCTCTAATTCTAATCTTAAACCTGAGGAATGAAGATCATTTTCAGATGGATAAATCTCAAAGACTAAACCCTCTCTCTCAAAAGAGTAATGAATAGGTCCTCCATGTTGTTCTTCTTTAAAATTTAAACCTAAAGAGGAATAAAAGGACAAAGACTTTTCTAAGTCTGAACTATATAATACAATAGTAGATAATCGCATAAATTATTCATTAAAAACTTATATAAATAAGTATTTAGTAAACATCTTATGCAGTTAAAAGATATTGAGTACTTAAAGAAAGGATATTCTGAGAGAAAACCAATAATACAGAAAAGATTAGATTATTTCAAGACAGTATTTGATGAAGATGAGAAAAGAATATTTGCAGAACTATGTTTTTGCCTATTAACACCACAATCTAAAGCAAAATTATGTGATGCAGCAATACAAAACCTAGTAAAAACAGGATTATTATATACAGGAACAGAACAAGAGGTAAAAGATTATTTAATAGGAGTAAGATTCAACAATAATAAATCAAGATATCTAATGCAGGCAAGAGAGATGTTCACAAAGAACGGAGAGATCAGAATAAAAGACAAGATAAAAGAATTTAACAATGATCATCTAAAATTAAGGAATTGGTTAGTAGAGAATGTAAATGGGATGGGATTAAAAGAGGCAGGACATTTCATGAGAAACATAGGAATGTATGAAGTTGTAACAATACTAGACAGGCATATATTAAAGAATTTACATAAACATGGAGTAATAGAGGAAGTACCTAACCCATTAACAAAAAAACATTATATGGACATAGAAGGAAAAATGTTAGAATTCTGCAAAGAAATAGAGATAAAACCAGAAGAAATAGACCTATTATTCTGGAGCGAAGAGACTGGAGAAGTTTTTAAATGAATTGTCCATTCTGTAATATAGATAAAAATAGAGATAAGATTCTATATGAATCTAAACATAGTATAGTAATATTTAGTAATCCAAGATTGATGATTGGGCATCTTTTAGTAATACCCAAGAGACATGTTGAAAAACTATATGAACTTAATATGGAAGAAAGGAACGATTTATTTGATAATGTTATAGAATTCCAGAAAAGAATACTTCAAAATCTAGCTGGTGGATGTGATATAAGACAAAATTGTAGGCCATTTCAGAAAGAAGGTAGATTAAAGGTAAATCATGTGCATGTTCACTTACAACCTAGAGAGCTAGAGGATGATTTATATAAAAAATGCCAAATATATGAGAAAGATATATTCAGCGATATTACCAATATAGATTATAAAAAATTAGATAAAATTCTGCAAAAATTAAATTAATCTAAAGTAATATCAACTATACTATCTAAAGTCCTAGGTCTTGGTTTGTATATAGGACGCGGAATATTATCATCTTTATTTAATAAATAATCAAATAATGTAACACTAGCAAGCCTAAAATATCTGGATTTCCACGAACTAAAATCTCGCATCCTTTTAAGTCAGGAAAAGAAATTACTCTATATCCACGAACATCTTCATCTACCCTATAAGCATACGTAACCATATTACAATCCTGTCTTAATCCTATCTTTAAGAACTTTTATACCCTTAGAACCGCAACTCTTACGTCCTAAAATTTCACAAGTATCAATAAAACCATCATTATTTTTATCTCTTATAGTATTCTCAGCATTAACATCATCTATAATTTGAGCAACAGTATCTGCACGCTGAGCAACAGCACTATTCAATCTTAACTCAAGGCTTTGAAGAGCATAATGAACATTACCAGATTCTATAGCACTATCATTAATAGAATCATTATAACCATTAGCATAACCATAATGATGTCCTATACCATATATAGCCCCAGCTAAAATTAAAATTCCTGCACTACTTAGAAGTCTTGAATAATACCTTTTTTTTCTTTCTACATACATTTTTCACCTTTTTTACACTAGATTCATCATGACAACAGAACTTATTTAAATAATTTTTTATTTTTTTAATAGAACTCAAGGAATTAATAAAAATAATTTTAAAAAATCAATTGTTAAACTTAGAAATTCTTGAAACTAACTCGGCTTCGAACCATTCCTGCTTATCTTTAGGAATTACACAACCAGCAGCCTTGTCATGACCACCACCAACACCTAACTCAACTAATAGTTTACCTAAACCGTAATTATATATTGTCCTTAAAGAGTATTTCATAGTTGATTTATCATTAGATAGAGAACGTATAACCACTAAACTCTTTTCTGGAAGTTCATCTGCAATAATACTTGAGAATTTTGACATAAAACCTGCCCTATGAGTCTTAGGGTAATAAAATGAGATATCTCCTAGTAAAGTTCTTTCATTATAGAAAGATTTCTTCTCTTCATCTATAATACCTAATAATTCATTGTATGAATTCTTTATTTTATTAGCTGAACTACTATCAGATTCTGTGAATAAATTTCTAATATTAAAGTCTTTATCTTCTATAACATATTTAATAATATCATTATTGCCATCTTCACCATTAATAATAAATGGAGCCCAAAACATAAGACTAAGATCATATAATTTAGTGTTTTTTCCTTCAAAAGTCAATACATTATTCTGATTAAGCTTGTTTTCCATTAGAAGTGTATAATTCTCATTGAACAAGTCATTATAATCCAATAAAAATTCTTTAAACTTTACAGGACAATTAAGGATCAAATAGTCACAGATACTTCCGACAGCACTAATATCTCTGCCTTTCTTACCTGTTTCTGGTAGGGATTGATAGACAATTTCAGAAGTATTAACATTAATCAGTCCAGATTTTTGAGGATTAAGATAAATAATCTTATCAAAAGCACTTAAATCAGTAAATTCCAAAGGAAACCAGTCAAAAGCCAATATAGTATGAATACCATTCGATTCTAGATCCTGAACATCATTTTTCTTCAAACCTGAACGATTTCCTTTAAAGTTAACAAATTTACCTTTGAATAAACAATAAACCATGACAGAGGTAATACCATCAGGATCTTCATCACTAATCACCAAATCATAGTCTTTTACTAAGTATGATCTTACTTTAGAATAAAAATCAGATAAATCCTGAGCTTTTACAGTTTCGATATTAGGATGAGAGAGATTAACATTAATGTCATGATGATCAACTATTACTAAATCCATACTAATACCAGAATTATTCTATATTTAAGATTTTAGATGAAAAAATGAAACAATATTCTGAAGAATAATAATACTTAAAAAGCCCTTAATAAAAAGATTATTGATGCGTTTTCAAAAAAAATTAGATGGTGCCCAGACCGTAGCTGTAGTAGATACTTCTTTTGGTGATTCAGGAAAGGGGAGTATAACAGACTGGCTTGCTTCTATGAAAGATAATAATGGAAATATTCTATTCAGACATGTATACAGAGCTAATGGCGGACCAAATACAGGGCATACAATATATGTAAATGGCAATAAAACAGTATTTCATCTTATACCAAGCGCTGCACTAAATATGGGAGTAAATTGCTATATAGGAAGAGCAGTAGCATTTGAACCTAAAACATTCTTAATGGAGTTGGATAGAGTAAAACAATACAACCCCGAACCTAGAATAATAATAGACTATGGAGCTCCAGTAATAATGCCATGGCATATAGCAATAGATAATTTAAGAGAGGCAGCAAAGGGAAAAGAAAAGATAGGAACAACAGGAAAAGGGGTAGGTCCATGCATGGAGACAATGGCTTCAAGAAATGGATTTGTTATAGTAGAAACATTAACAAATAAAGAGGAATTAAGGAAAAGAGTAAATGAGGCTATAAACAGATTCCAACCTGAGATAAAACATTTGATCAATAAATTAAAAGAATATCAAGAAATAGATAGTTATCTTGCTAATATAAAGCTACAATTAAACGGGAATTTAGGAATTTATTTTAATAATGAAGAACTCAATGCTGAAAAAATAATAGAAGATTATACAAAACATGGTGAGATAAGCAGTAATTATAATTCAAGAACAGTACTAAGTACAGTAAGCTCTGAAATGTTAGAATTTGAAGAGATCAAAAATATAAAAGGTGTAAAAAAATTTGAAGAATTACCTGAAAATGCACAAAAGTATTTAGAAACAATAGAACAATTGACTAATTCTGAAATATTAATAATAGGAAATGGAACAGACAGAAATGATAAGATAGTGAGATAAGAAACATTAAAATACCAATTCTATAATATATTTTCTTATGCTAGTATTCAGTAAAAAAGAGTGTGAGGAAAAAGCAAGAACATCAGAGTGGATACTAACAAATTCTATAGGTGGATATTCAAATACAACTCTTTCCTGCAAGAATACAAAAAAAGAACAAGGACTATTAATAACTGAATTAAACAATAAAAAATACTTATTACTATCAGAACTAAATGAGGAACTAATAATAGAAAATAAGATAATAAAACCAGAAATAGAGAGTTTCTTATTTAATATTTATCCAACTATAAACTTAAAACATGAAGGAATAGAGATAATAAAATCAGTAGTAATGCCACATTTACATAATACAGTAATAATATCTTATAAAATCTATTCAAACAAAGAGTGCAAGATACGAATAAAACCATATGTAAATTCTAGAGAGAATGATAAAATAAACAGTGAATTAACTGAATATAAACAGGCAGCAAACAGGAATACAGTAGTAATAAAACCAAGAAATATTAAAGCAGCAATTATAATAGGAAGCGATAAAGCAGAATATAAAGAAGACAGTGCATTTGATGGAATAGAGTATAATGAAGAGGGATATTACAATGCAAAAGAATTAGTCTATAACCCTGGATATTTTGAGTATAATATAAGAAAAGGGATGAATAAGATAAACATAATATGCGTAGCTGATCATGAGAAAAAAGCATATGAAACATTCAGCAACTTATATTCAACAAATGAGAGATATTATGAGAATTTCTTCAATCATGAAATAAGCAGAGTAAGATCCTTGATAAGACAGACATATGAATACAATAATTTACAAGCAGATTATTTATTACCATACCTAATACAGTCTACTGATACATTCATCAAAAGAATAAATGGAACTTTAAATATCATATCAAATTATCCTGAAGGAAAAGAGGATGGGAGAGATGCACTAATATCTCTAACAGGACTATGCCTTACTACTTCTAAGTTTGATGATGCACAAAAAATACTGAAATACTATGCAGACAATATGATAAATGGATTAGTACCAATAAATATAAAGAAAAATGGCTTAGTAGAGAATAATTCAGTAGATGCAAGTTTATGGTTCATATATTCTGTCTATAAATATTACCAGTATACAAACAATATCAATTTCATAAAAGAACACTTATGGGAAAAGATGAGAGATGTAATACATCATTACTATTATGGAACAGATCATGGAATAAAAGTAGACTTAGATGGATTACTAAATGTAAATAATACAGGACCTATGACATGGATGAACTCAAGTTCCACGATAAGAAAAGGAAAAGCAGTAGAAGTCAATGCATTATGGTATAATTCATTAAAGATAATGGATTTTTTTAGTTTAAAATTAGGGGATACGACATTAAAATATTATAGGTTGGCAGAACAGGTAAAAGAATCATTTAATAAAAAGTTCTGGAACAAGCATGAAAAATGTTTATATGATGCGATAACAGATAAAAATAATGATATAAGTGTAAGACCAAACCAGATAATAGTATTAGGATTACCATTCAGAGTATTAGAAAAGAACAGAGAGTATCATATATTAAGGAAAGTAACAGAAGAACTACTAACACCAGTAGGATTGAGGACATTAAGCTATAAAGATCATAGATACATATCAAGAATAGAGAAAGAGAACAGGAAAACATATTATAATGGAGTAGTATGGGGATATCTATTAGGATTCTATATAACATCTTACATGAGATTGCATGAGAATACAATGAAAGCAAGAGTAGAGATGGAAGAAAAGATAATGAAAGTAATTAAAAATAACCTAAAGAATAATGGAATAGGGACATTATCAGAAACTTATGAAGGAAAAATACCCTATAATAGTATTGGAAACATATCTAGTTGTTTAACAATAGCAGAGATAACAAGAGCATATGTGGAGAATGTGTTGAGAAAAGTTTAATAACTTCGAATAATATAAAATTTTATGGATCATATAAGAACACCAAGAATAATTGATGATGTTATTGTAGAAAAAAGTTCTATTGATGTAAACCTTAGATATAAACCTACAAAAGTAGAATTTTACTTTAGAGAAGAGTCATATGTAGATGACAGATATCAATTAACATTTAAATTTGGTAAAAATATTTATCGTACTAATACTGTTGTTGGGAGAGATGATATAGAAACAAGTTTAGCTAAAGTAAAAGAAAACTTAGATTCAGGAAAATATGATATTTTAATCACTTCAGATAACCCTCCAAAAGCAAAACTTGAAGAAAGAGTAGATAATACTATTAAAAGCCAAACATAATTAAGAATATTTCTTAAGAATAATCTTAGCATTATGAAGAAGAGTTTTCAATTCGACTTTATCTGTATCATCACCAATAGACAGGAAAAGAGTTATGACAGGACCGTCAAGAAAGTTTTCAGGCTCTTGTTCTTCTTCAGAAGCACCCTCTTCAAATTCAAGAAAAAAACAACGAAGCTCTTCCAAATTCTCAGAAGTCTCCTTATCATCAAACTTTTCTATAATAACAGATAATTCCTGAATGAAATACTCTAAAACCTTAAGATTAAACTCTTTAAAATATTTAGAATCAATCTTGAATTTCTCAAAAACCTGCAAAACATCATCCTTACTAATCATAATATCCTATAGATAAGAAAACTTTAAAACGTTTGTTATTTATGACAAGTATCTCTTATTTTCCTTAATATAATTCCTGATGAACCATTGAATGAAAATATCATCTGAATTCTTAGTCTGAGATCTTTCAAGAGCATTATAATAACTATTCCTGCCTTCATAAGGAATATCAAGCATTGGATATTTATTATAGTTCAATACAAAATTCATCATCAACCTTGAAATCCTGCCATTACCATCACCAAATGGATGTATAGTTACAAATTTTAGATGAACAAGAGCAGCTAATTCAACTGGATGGATATCATTCTTATTAATAGAATACCACTTAAAGAATTCATTTGTTAAAGGATAAACTTCAACTGGGGATGGAGGCATAAATTTACTGCCTGAGATAACAACTTGATGTTTCCTTAACATTCCAGCAATATCTTTCTTAGTATTATCAAATAATTTCTTATGCCAATATAAAACTAATGATAAAGACAAGTCTTTTTTGTATTTAATCATGTCATAGAAGACTTCTTTATGAGATTCAGCTTCTTTAATATCATTAATAGGCTTATTATTTGGAGTAATACCTCTTTCTAATAAGTTTGCAGTATCTTTTAATGATAGAGTAGAACCTTCAATTCTTTGGGTATCGTAAGTAAACTTTACCATGAAAGACTGAGTATTCTTATCTTTGATAGAAATAGGCATATTTTTTAATTCTTTAGAATAATTAGATCTGATTTTATCTAATATAGAATGCCATTTTTCTTTGTAAATCTGACTAATGAATTCTTTTTTTAATTCTTCAATATTGTCAGGAATAGTCTTACCTAGATATATCTCTTTTTTATTGACTTTGTTGTTTTCTCTATAAGAATGTTCTAGATAATAGTATTTTTCTTCGTTATTTACTTTAGTTTTTAATACAACCATAAATCATATTACCTCTACAAGTTTATATAATTTACTATTTACACTAAAATGTAGGGGTAAAATTAATTCACAATATGCTGGACTTCAGCTTTTATCATACTGTTCAGAGAGACTAACTTATCCATGAACTCATTAGATGTAAGACCTGCAGCTTTAGCTGATTTGATAAAGTCAGATTCAACAGCCAAGTAACAGTTAGGATTAACTTCCAAAACACATGGACTAGCGTCGTATCTTATATCAACAGAACAGTAACCAGTACCTGGGAATTTTGATACTATCTTAGTAACCATTTCTTTAATATTAACTGAAACTTCAGGTTCTATATCCTGAACTCTTGAGTAAGTATTCTTGAAAGCGTTAGTATTCTTGCTCCATTTAGCCTTGTAAGATAATATCTTAGGTTTATTCTCGAAATGTTCAGTGAAATCAATCTCTAAAATAGGGAAAACTTCAACATGACCATGACTAAAGATAACAGGAACACAGAATTCTCTGCCATTAATGTACTCTTCAGCGAACATATTGCCATATTTAGGAACTGTTTCCTCTAATTTCTTGTATAATTCAGCTTCGTTATTAACAACTGAGTCTTCATCAACACCAACAGATGAGTCAGTCTCAACTGGTTTAAGTATTAAAGGAAAAGCTAAATCAGAGTTAATTTTAGTATCAATCTTAGTAAAAATCTGATAATCAGCAGTCCTAGCATGACATTTTTTGAAAAATTCCTTAGCAACAGTCTTGTTAGTCAACAAACCCATGACTTCTGAATTACAACCACTAAAAGGAATGCCAGTTGATTCTATCTGTTTCAATATTCTATCATTAATTTCAACACCATCAAATGTATCAATACCATTGAAAATGAATTCAGGATTGATTTTCTTGATATCAGAAACAAAATTCTCTGAAAATTCAACTAAATCAACATTATGACCAGAATATCTTAATCTTTCAATCAAATACTTATCAGCTGTATAGATTCCTTTCTCTGTTACTGAAATTCCGTCGATGTCCTTTTCAACCTCTTCAGGACAGTGTAAATATACTATGTGCATTTTTGTGTTTCTTGTTTATCTATTTTTAATTATATATAATGGTACATGAAGTTATTTAAATAGCTTTTTATTTTCTAATAAAAAAATTTTCAGAATCGACGGAAAAAATTTAGAAAATATTAAATAAAAGAAAAATCCGTAAAATGTTAATGAAAAATTTTTATCTAATTGAAGTTTTTATAATCATTTTATATTTTTTAACATTATTTTTGATAAGAAAAGACAAATACAAAGTAAAAATACTAAGTTTAGCAACAATATTTGCAATAATATTTGAAAATTTCAACATATATCTATCAAGAAATGATGTTGGAGGATATTTTTACAATACAAATTTCATATTCTATGCGTTTGATACGCCATTATTTGTCATATTATCATGGGGAATGATCATATTAAGTGCAATGTTGATAAGCGATAAATTAAAAATAAAAGAGAAATATAAACCATTCATCGATGCTGTTTTAGTTTTATCAATAGACTTAAGTGTAGATACAATAGCGATAAGAGAAAAATTATGGTTTTGGAATCAATATAGGTTAACCGAAGGATTTTTCGGAGTGCCAGCAAACAATTTCATAGGATGGTTACTAGTTGCTTTTGTATTCTGTTATGTATTTAGATATTTACAAGAGAAAAAGATAAAGAATGAACTAACCTATTATGCAATACCTGTAATTTCTTATGTAATATTCTTGTTTTTGTTCTATTTTGTAGATTTCATAGAAAAAATATTCAAATTAACTAAATTTACAGAGTTATATCTAGTTTTAGGATTGATAGTTCTGTTCATAATAGTAGGAACTCTTGGATTTGATAAAAGAAAAACAAAGAGAGAAAATAATTATTTAATACATCTAATAAGAATACCATTCCATATCTATGCATTCTATGGACTAATAACAATGAGAATAGAAAATGAGTGGATATTATGGATAACTGCTATAGTTGTATTATTAGTTGATATTGTGTTAACATTGAGAACAAAAAGAGTTATAAGTAAATAATCAGATAAAAACATAGGGGAAAAAATGAAAAATTGCATTATAATACATGGATGTGCTGAGGAAAAAAATGATAAAACCTATTCTAAGCAGTGGATACAATGGACAAAAAAACAACTTATGTTAAATGAAATTAAAACTGAAACACCATTGATGCCTAAACCATGGAAACCAGTATATGAAAATTATAAAAAAGAGTTTGAAAAATATGAAGTCAATGAGAATACAACATTAATAGGGCATAGCTGCGGTTGCGCATTTTTAGTCAGATGGTTAGGCGATAATAAGATTAGAATCAAAAAATTAATATTAGTAGCTCCATGGAAAATAGCTTCTGAAGAAAATGATTATATAAGAAAAGAATTTTACGAGTATAAAATTGATAATACTATAAACTCTAGAGTTAAAGACATAGTAATGTTCACTGCAGATGATGAGGAAGAGGATGGCAAAAAAAGCTTAATAATGTTCCATAAAATATTAGGTGGAAAGATCATAGAACTAAAAAATAGAGGGCATTATACTCTTGGTGATATGAAAACAGAAGAGTTTCCAGAGTTAATAAAAGAGGTATTAAAATGAAAAAAAGAATCTATATCGGAGCAGATCATAGAGGATTCAAATTAAAGAATAAATTATTAGAAAGTTTAGAGAAAAAATACGATGTAATAGATCTAGGGAATACAATATATGATAAAAATGATGATTATCCAATATATACAACAAGAGTAGCTCTAGCTGTAAGCGAAGGAAAAAGCTTAGGAATACTAATATGCGGATCAGGACAGGGGATATCTATAGCTGCAAATAAGATAAAAGGAATAAGAGCAGCATTATGTGAGAATACAAGAGATGCAAAACTATCAAGAAGCGATGATGATGCAAACATACTATGCTTACAAGGAACAACTAAACTAGAAACAGCAAAAAGAATGATAAAAACATTCATGGAAACAAAACTAAAGACAAAAAACAGGTACAAAAGAAGAATAAATCAGATAAAGAGACTTGAGAAATGAGGTGTATTAAAAAAAATACAGTTGTTCGAAATAAAATACAATGAAAACACAGATAATACCGACAATAATATCGAGAAATCAAAGAGAATTTGATGAGATATTAGATAAATATTCAAAATATTATAAACATTATCAAGTAGATATAATGGATGGGAAATTTGTAAAAAATACTTCTAATAATTTTAAATTAAAATTAGATAAGAAATATACATACGAAGCACATCTGATGGTAAATAACCCGGAAGAATGGATAAAAAAGAACTATAAAGATTATAAAATAATAATAGCAAACTATGAAAAACTAAAAAATCCTGAAGATATAATAAAATTTGTAAAATCAAAACATAAAAAAATAGGATTTGCATTAAACCCGGAAACATCAATAATGCATATAATGCCATACTTAAAAAGATTAGATAGAGTATTGATATTAACAGTACATCCAGGACAATATGGAGCAGAATTCTTAAAAGAAACATTAGAAAAGGTAAAAATGCTAAGAATTGATTATAAAAAAGATATAGAAACTGATGGACATGAAGACCCTGTACATTTAAGATTATCTAAAAAAGCAGGAGCAAACCTATTTGCAGTTGGAAGTTATCTTAAAGAGAGTAAAGACATCAAGTCTAGTATAAAGAAACTAAAATAATAACTGTTAAGTTACCGATATCTCATTTAGATAGATAACTATTTCTAAGCATCAGGAATTACAGGCTCAACAAGTTTTGCCAATTTTTCTAATGACTCTTGCCAACCCAAATAACACATCTCTGCTGGAATAACTGAAGGAATACCCTCTTGAATGATTTTAATTTCTGTACCAACAGAAACTTTTTTTAACCAAATAGAAGTAGTCATTTCACCAGGTAGATTTGGATCATCAAATTTATCAGTATGTTTTATGAATTCATTTGGTTTTATCTCTAAGAAATTTCCCCCAAAAGAGTGTCCGTTGCCAGTTGAAAAATTAATAAAAGACATTTTGTAGCTGCCACCTACACGCACATCCATTTGATGAATAACACATAAAAATCCATAAGGAGGAAGCCAAAATGACATAGCATTCGGCTCAGTAAATGCACGGTATACTTTTTCTGGAGTTGCTTTAAGAACTCTATGTAATGTTACGCTGTTATTTGTCATATTATTCTTAAGTTAACTAAATTTATAAATATATCTCCAATTTAGGCTATGTTTACTTTACAGCTCATTATATAGATAAGCTTAAGAATTTATTTTTAATCCTCTTTTTATGATAAAAGTATTAATTGTTGATGATGATTATATGCAACTTCAACTAGATGAAATTTTTGTGCCTAAGTTTTCAAGAGGGTATACACCAATAACTGCTAAAAATGGAGATGAAGCAATATCGCAGTATAAAACAAATAATGATATAGAAATAATAGTTTTTGATACTGACTTAAGACCATCACGAGAGAAAGGATGGGAGGTATATGATAAATTACGTATGTTGGGATATGAAGGAAGAGTTTTGGCTAGATCTTCAGATTTAACAAGTGAGATAGTTAAAGAGTGGGAATTAAGAAATGTTCCTCTTGTGGAAAAAAATATGCCAAAAGATTTAGAATATCATCTTGATAAAGTTCTTGATGAGTAATTTTAACTTTTCATAGTTCTTAATGATTCTATTTTATCATTAACTTTCACTTTTTCTGATGCTTCATTAAATGCTTGAACTTTTTCTAAGAATCTGTTTACTCCGTTATCTTTTCTTGACGTATCATATACGTATATTACTGGTGCTGTTAACTCTCTGAATAATGATGTTCTATTATATATCCCAGTTCTGTTTCCTTCATAAATTTCATTATCTATGATATATCTTGTTCTTCCGTTGAATTTTGATTCTGCTATAACTCCTACAATTCCTGCTTTTAGGTATTCTCCTGGTTTCGCTATTGTTCTGTTATATTGTAAATGGAATCTTTCATCTCCTTCATATTTTCCTACTGTGAATGTTCCTTTAAGAGCATCAAATACTAATTCTGTTCCTAAGGTGTCTGGTGTTTTTGATATTTCTTCTCTGAATGCAGGAATAGATATTGATTCACTATATCTTACAGTAATTCCTAACCTATTACCAATATGATCTAGAACTCTTACTGTTTCTTCCTCTCTACTTTTTGATAATTCTCCTCTCTTTAACATTCCATCAATCATTTTTACGGATTTAGGAAAACTTTGTCTTGCAATATCTTCATTCATAAATAATAGAGTATCTCTTAATTTCCTGTAAGCTTCATCATCTTTCACTCCACCGAACAATAATCCCATAACATCATCTGAATCTGTCTGTAAACCATAAACAACACCATCAAGTCCTTCAACTCTTCTTCTAAACTGTCTTCTATCAACTTTAACAAGGTCTAAACCACAAACATTAACATTAGTAGGAAAAGATCTCCATTCAAGCATTCCAGGAGCCCTTTTTGGAAGAACTAGATCATCAACACTGCCAGCACGAAACAAACTTGCATAACCCATCTTATCAGGAATAACTTTTTCACATTCACTACAAGCTTCAGCCATAAAGATAATAACAAGATATTAGTATATAAAAATTTGTATAGTAAAAAATCATAGAATATTTATTTGATATTTATATCTACTTAAAATAATTAAACTTAAATACAAATTAAACTCTAAAATAATAAGAAAAAGATGGTGAATACACAGTCATTAAAGGATATAGCAACAATTCTAAGAAGAGATGTACTAAAAACTACAACAACAGCAGGATCAGGACATCCAACTACTTGTTTATCAGCTGCTGAAATATTATCAACATTATTCTTTAGTGAGATGTCATATGATACAAAAAATGCATTAAACCCAGACAATGATGAATTCATATTATCAAAAGGACATGCAGCACCAATATTATATTCAGTATTAGCAAGATCAGGATGCATAGACTATAACCTAAATACATTAAGACAGTACGGTTCTCCTCTAGAGGGACATCCATTACCTACACAATTAAAATGGGTGAAAGTAGCAACAGGATCATTAGGACAGGGATTAGGAGTTGGAGTAGGAATTGCTTTAGCAGCTAAGATGCAGAAAAGAAGATGCAGAACATATGTATTATTAGGAGATTCAGAATGTGCAGAAGGATCAGTATATGAAGCTTTAGAACTTGCATCACATTACAAACTAAACAACTTATGTGCGATAATAGATGTAAACAGACTAGGACAAAGAGGAGAGACATTACTAGGACACGATACATCAGCATATAAAAAAAGATTCGAAGGATTTGGATGGAATGCAGTGGTAATAGATGGACACAACATAGAACAATTGCAAAGAGCTTTGAGCAATGCAAGAAAAGACAGAAGACCAACAGCAATAATAGCTAAAACATTGAAAGGAAGAGGAGTTTCATTCTTAGAAGATAAAGATGGATGGCATGGAAAATCATTAACAGAGTTAGAATTAGAAAAAGCATTGAAAGAATTAAAGAATCCAGATATGCCTAATTTCAAGATAAAAGCACCTAATAAGATACCTTATAAAATAAGAATAGATGATACTTATACAAATCCGGAATATAAAATAAATGAACAAATAGCAACAAGAGAGGCATATGGAAAAGCACTAGTAAAATTAGCTAGAGGAAATTCATTAATTGTAGCAACAGATGCTGAAGTAGGAAATTCAACACATGCTGAAGATCTAAAGAAAGCATATCCAAACAGGTTTGTTGAAGCATACATAGCAGAACAGAACATGATAAGCATGGCATTAGGAATGAGTGTAAAAGGATTCAATGTATTTGCATCAAGTTTTGCAGCTTTTTTATCAAGAGCACATGATCAAATAAGAATGGCATCAATATCAAATGCAAATTTAACAATAGTAGGAAGCCATGCAGGAATATCAATAGGAGAGGATGGACCATCACAGATGGGATTAGAGGATATAGCAATATTCAGGGCATTACCAAGAAGTGTTGTATTATATCCAAGTGATGCAGTATCAACAGAAAAATTAACATTACTGGCTTCAAATATTTCTGGAATCAAGTACATAAGAACAACAAGACCAAAAACTCCTGTAATATATAATAACAGAGAGGTATTTGAGTTAGGGGAATTTAAGATACTAAGACAATCAAAAAGTGATAAGGCATTAATAGTTGGAGCTGGAATAACAGTACATGAGGCAATGAAAGCAGCTGAAAGACTAACACAAGATGATGTAGATACTGCTGTTGTAGATTGTTATTGCATAAAACCATTCAATGGAAAGAGATTTGTAGAACTAGCAAAGAAATCAGGGAATAAAGTAGTAATAGTAGAGGATCATTACAAAGAGGGTGGAATAGGAGAGATGATAAGTTCTGAAGTAGCAGGACATGGAATAGAGGTAGAACATTTATACATCAAAGAGATGCCACACTCAGGAACAAAAGAAAAATTGATGGAAGTACATGGAATAAATGATAAATCAATAATAAGAGCTGTAAAAAGAATATGCAAACTAAATTATTCAATGATAACTAACTAGAAAACTCTAATACTCTTTTAATTTTATCTGATATTTCTTTGCCTGCTATTCTATTAGTTCTAGAAAACAATTCACCATGTCTTAATCTTTCAAATTCTTCATGTCTTGATTCGGCAATATCTGTAGAACTTTCAACATTATCTATAGTCTTATAAAACCATTCTGTTCTTCCTCTAGAATCTTCTAAAGCGCCAATAACAAAATAAGTTCTTGCTAAAGACCAATAACCAGTATAAATATAACCTGTTTTATCTCTATTATTTCTTCCTAATTCAGTATAACTACCATCATTACCAATACAATTTAATAAGTGACCATCAACAAATTTTGCAATATATGAAACCATATTATTTCTACTAAAATGAATCTTTTAAATATTTATATACAAAAGTAGCTATTTTAAACAAATACGACAAACTTTAAATATGATAAGATTCTAATTAATAGTATAAAATAGAGGTGAATAATGAAGATTTTTCTCGATACAGCAAACATTAATGATTTAAAAAAAGCATATGCAACGGGTCTTTGCGATGGAGTTACAACAAATCCTACTTTAGCAGCAATAGAGGGATATCCTTCATTTGAAAAATTAACCCATGATGTTCTAAGCATATTTACAAAACCAATGGATGTAGTAAATTTTGAAGTAGCTAGTCTAGATGCAAAAACAATGATAGAAGAGGGAATGAAACTAGCTGCATTATCAAAACATGTAATAGTAAAAGTCCCAATAACACAAGATGGATTAATAGCATGCAAAGAATTAACAAAAAGAGGAATAAGAGTTAATGTGACATTATGTTTTTCACCAACACAGGCATTAATGGCAGCAAAAGCTGGAGCATATTTCATAAGCCCATTTGTGGGAAGATTAGATGATCAGAATGAGGATGGAATGAGATTAATAGAACAGATAAAAAAGATATACACAAACTATGGAATAAAAACACAGATACTAGTTGCTAGTGTAAGAGGACCACATCACGTAATGGAGGCAGCACTACTAGGAGCAGATGCATGCACAATACCATATTCAGTATTTGAAAAACTATTCAGACACGAACTGACAGATATAGGAATAAATAAATTCTTAGATGACTGGAAAAAAACAAAATTCAAAATAAAATGAATGAACTAATTTTTAGATATGAAAACACTTGCTGTGTTACAAAATTTGATATAGCAAGAGACTCTGAGATAGTCAATAAAACATTAGATTATATGAATTCAGCTGCAAAAGATGAAGAATATGATACAAGTTTTAGTTCAATAAACTTACCATTTGACAGGAAAAATATAATAAAAATAAGAAAACTAGCAAGAAAATACACAAAAGTAAGTTATATAATCGTAGTAGGAATTGGCGGTTCTAACTTAGGAACAATGGCTGTACAGGAAGCAATACTAGGAAAATTGTATAATCAAACTTCTGAAAATAAAGTAAAAATATTATATGCAGAGACAACAGATCCTGACTATTTGACAGA
>JBBSWW010000003.1:86702-100582 GCA_038046085.1 Nanobdellota archaeon
TTATTAGATGGAGCAAGAAAGATGAGAGAACTATGCTTATCAAAAGATATATTTACAAACCCTGCAGCTTTATCAGCATTAATAATCTATAATAATTATAAAAAACAGAAAACAATACATAATACATTCTTGTTTAGCAATGATTTAGAATCAATAGGGAAATGGTATAGACAATTAACAGCTGAAAGTCTAGGAAAAGAGAAAGACTTACAGGGAAAAAGCACAACTAATGGAATAACACCAATAACATCAATAGGAACAACGGACTTGCATTCAATGGTGCAATTATATCTTGGAGGACCAAATGATAAGATAACAACATTTCTCATAGTAAATGAATTCAAGAACCATATAGAGATAAAAGAGAATGAGGTAAATGTATTACCTAAATTGCAGAATAAAGATATGGGATTTATAATGAATGCAATAATACAAGGAGTTGAGAAGACTTATCTAAACAGACAACTACCATATATCGAAATAATAATACCAAAGAAAATAGAGTATTGCATAGGGCAGTTATTACAGATGAAGATGATGGAGATGATGTTCTTAGGGCATTTGATGAATATAAACCCCTTTGACCAGCCAAATGTAGAAGAGTATAAAATAGAGACAAAGAAGTATTTATAATGGAAAATTTTAACTTAGTAATATTCGGTGCAACAGGAGATTTAACAAAGAGAAGATTAATACCTGCATTATATAATTTATTAAAAGAAAAACATTTACAAAATTATTTATCAGTTTGTATAGGAAGAAAAGAGTGGGATAATGAAGAATTTAGAGAATATCTATACGAGTTTATTAAAACAAACATAAAAGATCTTGATGGAAAAACATGGAATGAACTAAAGAATAGAATTTACTATTATAAAACAGATTTCAATGATGAAAAAGGAATGCAAGGGTTAAAAAGATATCTAGAAGAATTAGAGAACAAACATAAAATAAAACATAATAGACTGTATTACATGGCTACAATGCCTGAAAATTATGAGAATATAATAGACTCAATAAAGAAAAACAAACTAGGTGAAGAAAAAGACGGATATAAAAGATTAATAATAGAAAAACCATTCGGGTATGATATAAAAACAGCAACAAAACTAAATGAATTAATAACAAGATCATTCAGAGAGGAACAGATATATAGAATAGATCATTATTTAGGGAAAGAGACAGTTTCTAACATATTATTATTCAGGTTTACAAATACAATATTTGATCCAATATGGAACAATAAATACATAGACCATGCACAGATAATAGTTTCTGAAAGCCTAGGAGTAGAGAATAGAGGAAATTATTATGATAATTCTGGAGTAATAAGGGACATGATACAGAATCATCTAATGCAAATACTTACACTAATAACAATAGACTGTCCAGGAAAACTAGAAGCTAATTCAATAAGAAGAGAAAAATTAGAGATAGTAAAAGCAATAGATAAGAAAGAATTAGAGAATAATGTAGTATTAGGACAGTATGAAAACTATAAAAAGGAATTAAATGTAGATATAAAATCAACAACACCAACATTTGCAGCATTAAAAGTAAATATAAACAATGAAAGATGGAAAGGAGTCCCATTTTATTTAAGAACAGGGAAAAAATTAGGGAGAAAAGAGGCTTATGTATATATAAAATTCAAAGATATAAGATGTTTCACAGATGAAAGATTACCATTAAAATCAAATGAGATAGTAATACATATACAACCTGAGAGTGATATAGATATAAGATTCAATACAAAAAAACCAGGATTAAAATTAGATACACAAAAAGTAGACTTAAAATTCAGTTATAAGAATATATTTGGATATAATACAATAGAAGCATATGAAAAACTATTCAGTGATGCGTCAGAAGGAGATCTAAGTAATTTTACAAGCTGGGAAGAGACAAAAGAATCATGGAAAGTAGTTGATAACTTACTAAATATTAAGAAAGTGTATACATATAAACAGGATAGCAATGGGCCAAAAGAATCTGAAGAATTAATAAGAAAAAATAATAGAGAATGGTTCAAGAATGGGATTTAATATATATCTTTGTATAAATAAATACTTATAAAAGAATTTTATCTAAAAATTAGATGACAAGAGATAACATTCTTAAATTAGTTAATACAACTGCATTACCCAATAGAGATATAATGGCATTAGATGCTGCGCAGTCATTAGCTAAGAGAATTGGATATCCAGAAAATCCAGATTCAGATATGAGCCTTGTTACACTACCTGATAATTTTTTAGCAGTAGTATGTGGTCTAAAACAAGAGTCATATTTTGCATTAGTTGGAAACCAGTTGGGAAGTACTGGATACAGATGTTTATTACAATTACCACAAAATAGTCATACAAGTGAATTAACATATATGACAACATTAATTAGATGTGTACAGGAGAATTTTGATAGTTTATGGGATACAAGACAATCACGCTTATATTTAGGTCCTTCAGAAGATGATCCTGGTCTTAGAGTAACCCCACAAGCAAGACCATTTGTAGATTATCCTGTACTAAAGATTAATGGTAATTTTGGTGAAAATAATCAAGATTTAGAAGCACATTTAGATAGGATATTTGAATTAATGAGAATAGTTAAAGGATAATTAATTCTTATTTAATTTATGAGAACCAAATTTATTCCTTAAAACAGCAATAATCTTAGACCTAAAATTTTCTTTCTTCCTTGAATTAACTCTTTCAAGAATAGCTCTCTCTAAAATTGGCATGTAAGATAACTTAGTTAAGTTATTCATCTCAAATTCAGTCTCACCTTCAGGGACAATACCTTTAACTGATTTAAGATTAGAATCTTCTACTAAAGCTTTATTCAACCAAGACATTAACTTAGATTGAACAATACTACCATGAGAATAAACTTTGGAAATATCATTCAATTTAAGATTAAACTCTTTACTATGTTTATTCAAAGCTTCAAAACCCTCAGCAATAGAAGCCATCATACCATACTCAATACCATTATGAACCATCTTAACAAAATGACCAGATCCAGTATTACCAGTATAAGAAAAACCATCTTTAGTTGAGAGAGATTTGAAAATTGGTTTAATAGAGTCTACAATCTTCTTTTCACCACCAATCATAAGACAAGCACCATTCCTAGCACCATCAATACCACCAGAAGTACCAACATCAACAAAATTAACACCTAACTTTTTTAATTTATTAAATCTATTAATAGAATCTTTAAAATAAGAATTACCACCATCAATGATAATATCACCTTTATTTAAAAAAGGAATCAGATCATTAATAATCTTATCAACAGCAGAAGAAGTAACCATAATCCAAATAACTTTCTTCTTAGGCAATTTACTAACTAATTCGTAGATATTATAAGAAGGAATAGCACCAAACTTCTGAATTTTAAGAACAGGATCAGGAGAACGATTGTAAACAACAACCTTATGATCATGATCTAAAAGATTAAGAACCATATTATAACCCATACGACCAAGACCAATAAAACCAATATTCAATTATTTCACCTCATAAATATAAGTAATGGATATTATATAAATTTTATGATATTAATAGCAACTTCTTAAAAATTTCAAAAGCAAGATTCAATGGGGCTAGAAAGAAAATCCAGCCTAAAGTAACAACTATAAAAGTGATAGGAATGGATATAAATTTAGGCCATTTAGGCAAGTTATGATATTTATAAAGATGATAAAATGCCAAGAAGAAACCATGATATAGACCCCATGCAATAAAATTCCAGGCGGCGCCATGCCACAAACCAGAAAAGAACATTACTATAATAACATTCAATAAAGTAAATAATATTCCCTTTCTACTACCACCTAAAGGCTTGTAAACATAATCCATGAACCAAGATGTAAGTGAGATATGCCAACGTCTCCAAAAATCAGCGATATTCATAGATAAATAAGGCCAGTTAAAGTTTTCTGGCAGATAAATACCAAATAATGCAGCGCTACCAAGAGCTATATCAGAATAAGCAGAAAAATCCATATAAATCTTAAAAGAGAATGCGATTAGTAATAATAAAATAGTCCAATAATCTGCAGATAAAACAAAATCTTTTGATATTAAATTATCAGTAAACATAGCAAGAGTGTCTGCTATAACAATTTTTTTGAAGAAACCTAAAATAATACGCACTGTACCATTTAAAATATTATCCATAGAAAATTTTGATGCTTGAATCTGAGGAACAAAATTCTGATATCTCTTTATAGGACCTGCAATCATTGAAGGAAAGAAAAATATAAAAGCAAAATGATCCTTAAGATTAGGATTTGGAATTTCATTTTTATAACCATCTACAAGATAATGAATAAATTCAAAAGTAAAGAATGATATCCCAAGCGGGAGAATCCAAGTGTCAGGTTTTGGAATATTAAAAAATAAAAATTTATATTTAAAATAGAATAAAATCGAGAGTGATAATATTATAGATAAGACAAAAAAATATTTTTTTCTATATTTAGCCAAAAAATATGCCCTAGCCTCAAATATTATTAAAAAAACGAAAAGCCCTGCATAATATGTATAAAATATTATACCAGAAACTGCAAGTATTACAGGTCTCATACTAACATTAAGTAAATAAAATAATATTACAGACACAACTAAGAAGATTATATATTCCCAACTAGTGAATAGTACCACTTTTTAAAGCCTCACAAATCTTTTCAGCAATCAGCTCGTTTCCCTTAGCTGAATAGTGTTCAAAGTCTATATAGTACTCTCTGGATAGATTAAGAGATGAAAGATCTATAAAATTACCATAACGGAACATAGTGGAGTCAAATGTCCTATTATATATGGGAAGGATAACAAATAAAACATTATTTGATGGGATATTATACAGTAAGTTAAATGTATTATTATCCAAAACAATATCTGGTGTGTTAAAATCCTTTATAGATGCACCATTAGGAGCGTCTATGAAACCATTATTTTTATATAAATCACTTAGAAGGGATTTCAAAGGTCTCTCAAATAGATAAGTCTGTATAGTATATCTCTGTGTATATAAATTTGGAAAATCATTAAATACTAATGAAGATTCATAACTTTTATAGATTATTGGAGTGTAATGTGTAGCATTATTAAAATTCAGAGCATTAAGCTCCATTATTATGATTGAATCATTTTTAATGTTAGACATAATCATTATATTATCCTTGAATTTAGCCCCACTAAGTGCTAGATTAAAAGACTCTCTTCCATCACATTCCTCAAAATATGAGGGTATAGTATTTCTCTTTGTCATACCATGACCCCAAAATATAGAGTCTCCTATGAAATAAACCTTAGGCTTATCATAATTATTTGCGAAATCTAAGAATGATGAAAATACATCTTTATGCTTTGTACGAAAATTATTACTATACTGATTATTCAAAATACTTGGAACTGAGAAATCTATTATTAAAAGTATAATAACTACAAGAATTATGACTAGACTACTATTTACCTCAAACCTACCTAAGACTTTCATTTCCAAATCCAAATTTATACTTAAAAAGATTTTTATAATTCACATCTAAATCGACAAGCTTTATTTTATAATAGAGGTATTCCGTTCTTAATGGACTATTGCCTTCTACTGTCAAGCTATAATCTTTTATATTAATTATCTTCAACGGACCATCATGTTTTTCAGTTATATAACTTAAATCTGGATTAACTTCGTACAGGATAATAGAGTCTTCAGATGCACTATAAATATAAAACCATCTTCCATCAGGCCATTTCACATAACTTTTTATATCAGGAGAAATCTTTAGCTTTAAAGAGTTTGAATCAATTTTTTCTATATAAACATTCCACGGATTAATATAGTACATCTTGCCTAAAACAGGATTTACACCCAAAATATTGACAAAATCTTCATATGCAATATAATTATAAACAGAAACAACAGTAGCATCATTCTTTAAATTATATCTACTAAATGAACTAAAATTTTTAAATTGAATATAAAAAATCTTTTCGTTAAATACATTCAAAAAACTCCCAGGTTCAAATATCCCCTCTTTATAGTCTCCCTTCTCCATACCAATTAGCATCCGGCTGAAAGAATCAATAACCATATCATCACTTTTTCCAATAATAAAGCTATAACTAACATTATCAGGATATTTTGAATAAGATGAAGAGGCATTCTTCAAATAAACAAGTTCACCATTATTATAGATCTCATAATCAATAACTACACTATCATTATATTTTGCTGTATTAATAAATTTATAACATACAATAATAGATATGATGACAAGACAAAAAATCACGATCTTCACAATTTTTGACATAATAAAATTTATTACAATACATATATTAATCTAGCTATGACCTGCACAAAATTTAAAAATATAAGAAATATAGTACATTTATGAACAAAATATTAAATTCTGTTGTTTTTGCTATAATATTAGTGGTTTTGATATTGATTATAGTAATATTTGCAGGAAATATAAGAGAGTTCATATATATAGATTTTTAATAGAAACCTATAAAAACATCAGATAAACAAGTATTTTATGGGATTTTGGAGCAGATTATTCGGAAAAAAAGATGTAAAAGTAGAATTACCAAAAGAAGAAAAAAAAGAACAATTACCAAGTGTTGATAGTGAGATTAATGAAAAACTAGCTTCTATAGACTTAGACATTGATGGATTAGCATTAGACAAATTAAGAAGCGAGGCTGAGGCTATAAATTCCTATTTGAAAGGATTAATGCAGGACATAAACAGATATTCAAATTTAATGGATAAGAAAGAGATGCAGAAACAGATAATAAAATCAATAACGGGAAAGATAAAAGTAATAACACAACACTCACTAGAACTAAAAAACCTGATAGCACATGTAGAACAGAGATATTATGATTACTTATTAGAAAATTTTAAAATAATAAATGAAAAAAAAGAGAATGAAGAATTAAAGAACCTAATAAAAGAACTAGAAAGCGATAAAGAGATCATAAGGGCATTAGATACAAAATTAACTAGAATAATATATTATGATGATATATTCAATCCTGATAAAAATAAAGAGTATGAAGGAAATATACACAAAGAAGTAGAAAAAATGGAGATACATACAAACATCAATGATTTAACTACTCAGTTACTTAATGGTGTATTAGATAAAGTAAATGGAATAATAGCAAAGATACAGAAAAAAGATTATCTATGGCTTGCTAAAGGCATAATGAATGGTAAAATTAATAATCTTTGACTGGGATGATGTATTCACAAAAGGATCAATAAAAGGTTATTTTAATTGTTATGAAAAAACACTTAATTCTCTAGGAAAAACATTTGGAATAAAAGAAAAAGATATAGTATTAAAAAACTGGGGAAAACAGTCTAAAATAGTATTTTCTGAATTATTAGAAGATACATCTGAAAAAATAGAATATGCAATAAAAATATATGAATCTGATTTATTAACAGATACTTTCCTAAGTTGTATAAATATAATTGAAGGATCTAAAGAACTTATTATTAGATTAAATAAAGAATATAAACTAGCAATAGCAACAGGAATAAATCCAATAGTATTACAAAGAATATTCTTAAAATTTAACTTTCCAAATTTATTTTCACAAATAGTATCAGTATATGATATAGGAAAAGGAAAACCAGACCCTTACATGCTAAACTTAATACTAAAAACACAAAATATTAAGAAAGAAGAGGCAATAATTGTTGGAGATGCTACAAATGATATGATAATGGGACAAAACGCAGGAATATTATCAGTAGCAGTATTAACAGGACACTTAAATAAAAAACAAGCAGAAGAATTAGGAATAAAGTACATAATAGAAAATGTGACTCAATTAGAGAGTGTTCTTGAAAAACTATAACAAAAACTATTTATACATATAAATTAAAAAATAATTATGAATATTGATGAATTACTAGAAACTATTGATGCATCTTTAAGATCTGATGTCAAAATAACATATGAAATGTGTATAGAAAAGTTAGGACACACTGAAGAAGAAGCATTGAGGTTTACGCATATTTATGCTAAATGGGCTGATATAGTAAGACCTGAAATATATGCCACAAGAGAATCTGAAAGAATAAGAGCTGAAGACTTAAGCGTTACAATTAACACAAGATATGACTAATACAAAAACCTTAAATATATTCTCTAGTATATAGATTTCTATGATAAATAAGAAAGATTTTGAATCAATGAGAAAAGAACTCAAAGACTTTGAGGTAAGAAGAGAAGAAACAATAACAAACTCAAGAGAGATAATAACATTATCAAAACAGATAATATATTCAATACATAGAAATGAATTAACAAATGCTGAAAAGTTACTAAAAGATATAAAAAACAAGATAAAATTATTAGATAGAACTAAGAATTATGATACAGGAATAAGTGGAGTTGCATTCCAGGAATATGTAGAAGCAATAACATTTTATGAATTAGTAAAGAATGATAAATTACCAAGTGCAAAAGAACTAGGAGTTGTAGTTGAAGACTACCTATCAGGATTAGCAGACTTAACAGGTGAATTAGGAAGAAAAGCAGTACATGAATCAATAGCAAAACATTTTGAAAAAGTAATAAAGATAAAACAGGTAGTAGAAGAGATATATGGTGAATTCTTGAAGTTTGATCTAAGAAACGGTGAATTAAGAAAGAAATCAGATGCAATAAAATGGAATTTGAATAAACTAGAAGATCTAGCTTTAAGTTTAGAATTGCAGAATAGACTATAAGTTAGATTTAAAAATTTTACTTCTTAAATAATTGCATGGAAAAAAGCAAAGTATTCTTTTTAGTGTTTATATTAGGATTATTCATATTCTTAGCAATATACGGATTTACAACTGAAAATTTATTAGCTAGTATACTAATAGTGCAGATAATGTATTTAATGTTAAGGAAAGTGCAATAATGGAATTAGCAGACAGAGATGTTGTAGATATATTATTCTGGGCAATAAACAAGACTCATGATTATATAAATTTAGGCAATAAGATAAAAGCAAAGGTTTACTATGATAAAGCAAGAAAGATACATTTCAATTATTATAAACTTAATCGCGATACTCCGTTTATGGAAAAAGAATTAAGAGATGTTGGTACAAGATATAATGCAAAATTCAGAATATCTGAAAAGATATAAAATCAAGCAACACAAACAAGTTCTGAGTTTGGTAACTCCTCACTAAGAGCCTGAGTTATTATTGGATTCTTTTCTATAACTTTATTTCTTATAATTACCTGAAAATTCAGCCTTATCTCTATAATATTATCATTAACAAGAGTTTTTAATTGCCATTTTGGAACCTTAATCAGAGAATCTTTTGTTATACCTAAATATCTTGAAGCTTCAAATATCTGTAAACCTGTAACATAACCATTAGCATCAATATCTATAACAAGATTGTTAAGTTCTATTGATTTAGAATATTCTCTATCTTTAGCTTTAAAAAATAGAATATCATTCTTGTAATCATAATCTGATTCTCCTTTTTCATTCAAATTCTGGTTTTTCATAGTCATTTGTAAACTCTTCCTCTTTTATCAAATATTTTATATTAAATGTCATTTTAAAAACTTTTTCTTTAATTCTTCATGAGAAATATAATCTTTCTTAGGAGTTTTACGAGCTTCTTTTATTAATTCTCTTTTATTCATATATCTAATTAGATTTCAAACTTTATATAATTTTGGTAGACTTTATTTATAATACATGAAACCATTCTTGAAATCATGTCTCTTGAAGTTCTCATAATCATCTTTCAATCTAGATAAAGCTAATTTAATCTTACCAGGGTGATCATACTCTTCACCAGAGAGATAAGCAGCTAACTGTTTATAACTTAAAGAAGACTTAGCATGAGGAGAGTGAAGAACAACTGGTTTAAGTTCAGATAATGCTTCAGCTATTTTAATATCATTATTTACAACACCAACAACAGGAACACCAGCTAATCTTTCCATATCAGCAGCTTTAATCTCGTAATTCTTATTCCTCATCTTGTTAAGAATAAGACCTTTAACATGCATACCATTACCCTTAGCTAATTTAATAGCTCTTAAAGTAGTGCTTAAAGTTGGAATATCAGGAGTAGAGACAACATATAACTCATCAGAAGCATTAATAGTTGCAGCTAACTCATTATTAAGACTAGGAGAGGAATCAATCAAGACATAATCATAATGTTTCTTTAAAGTCTTAACAGTATCTTTTAATTTACTGAAATTAGTCTTCATGTGAACTAAAGAACTAGGGACAAAATGGAAACCAAAACCAGAATCGTAAAGAGATTCACCAATGTGAACTTCATCATTCAATACATGATGCAGATGATTCTTATGATCAACACTTCCTAAATGCAAAGCAACATTAGGAGATGAAAAATTAGCATCAACAACAACAACTTTCTTGTCATAATCATTAGATAAAGATGAAGCAATATTAAGAACACTAGTAGTCTTACCTACGCCACCTTTAATTGATATCAAACCTAAAACCTTACCAGTTTTCTTATTCAAAGTCCATACACCCCTCTAATTTTTTGTAAAGTATCATCAACACTAGATTCCTTACGAATCTTCTTAGCTTGAAGCTTATTAAACTTTTCTTTTATATTAGCGAATTTAGATAATTTTTGTTGTTTAACTAATTTTTCTTCATTAGCTTTCCTAATCTGTTCAATATCAATCATAGTAGCTAAAGAAGTACTGGTTTGTTGTTTCTTAGATTTAGTATTTTGAACTTCAATACTAGGAAGAAGATTGAATAAACTAGCTCTCTCAGCCTCTTCTAATCTAGACTTTAAACAGAATATCATAGATTCTTTATTAGTACACCATAAAAGATCATCAGCTAATTTCTTATCCTGATAAACATCACGAACCCAGTTATAGAAATCATTCTTTTCCTCATTAACATGAGCATAGAAAATCTTATCATCTAACTTTTGTAATAAAATGTATAAACCTTTAATACTAGAAACAGTTCTGTTATTTGCTAATAATAAAACTTCATCACCATCTACTTCAGATAATATATCTTTAACCATCATCACCACTTTTAATTATATAATAAAAAACATATTTTGGTTTATAAATCTTTCTAGAATTAAGTTATACACAAGATTTTAATAAAAGTCTATAAATAATAAGTCCTATGAGAGATAAGAGTTTCTTATACTTGCAATATAATAAAATAGAATGGAAGAATCAGGATAATACTAAGATAAATTCAGCTGTTGATAAGCAGATTATAGAGATAATACTTAAAAGAGAATCCAATAAAATAAAAGTATTTGATATAGGATTCGGGACAGGATTTTTTATAGAGAGTTTATCTGAAGTTTTAACTAAAAAATATAAAGATATAACAATAGAAGGATGCGAACCATCAAAAAGAAGCTATGAGAACTTTGCAAAGAGAGGATTATCATACAAGAACATTAAATTAATAACATATAATACTACATTCCAGGAATTAGAGACTAAGGAAAAGTTTGATTTCATAACAGCAAATTACGTATTCCCACATTTTATACATGAAGAACTGGATAGTATAATAAAAAAGATACATTCAATGCTTGAAGATAGTGGCAGATTCATACTAGTTGTTGCAGAAGAGAGTTATATAAAAGAAAAATTAGCTAAAAATAAAGAACTCCTCATAGAAGAGAACATAATACTATTAAATAATAAGAAGTATAAAGAATTCTTACATTATTCAGAAATACCTGAAATAGGAAAAGTAATAGACTATAATAGAGAGGAAGAATATTATCTACATTTATTTAACAAGAATAAGTTTGAATTAGAACAAAAGACTAATCTTGATGATAATAGATTCATAGGGACAATATTTGTTTTTAAAAAAAATACATATTAATTGCTTAGAATGATTTATAAATCTTTGAATTAATCAGATGTTATGAGTCTTCAAGAGACATTAAAAGAGGTTAGTATTAGATTAGACATCTTTTCTAAAGAGTATGTTAAAGTAAATGTTGAATTAGCACAGCAATTATCAATATTCAATCAGAAAATAGAATCTAAAGAGATACAAAAAAGCATTGAATACATATTTTCAGTAAACAATAGAGTAAAAAAACAAACCAATATTATACAAATGGACATTAGACTAATTATAAAAATTGATTATAAGAAATTAAAAAATCTTGAAGATAAGATGAGAAGATTAATGTTAAAGGATACACAGCCTAATATACAAATTTTTGATTATATTGAAAAAATAAATCCAAAAGAAGCACAAACACTTGGCGCTCAATATTATAAAAAATTAACACCAATAAATGAATTACTAGAAAGACTATATAATAAAATAAACTCTTATTTAATAATTGCCAGTAATATAGAAGGGAGAGGAAGTTTAAGTAAATATTTGCCATCAAGAAGAGTCAAACTAAGAACTAGACTTAGAATAAATAACAAAGAAGTTTTTTTACAGATAACAACAAATTTTGACATAAATAAAAACCAAATATGCAATATGACCATAAAAGAGTTTATAGAATATAAAGCATCAGACCTTTTATGTTATGTTGATTTAAAAGAATTACAGAAAGACAACATAATAAAAAATAGTAAAGAATCGTGCAATAATATAAAAATCGGAATAATAAAACTTATAGAAGACACATTGATACTTTTCTTGAAAAATAACCCAAAACAGTTCTATTTGGATCATTTACAAATTTACTTCACTTAAAAATTTATCTAAATCTGGATAGTGTATGCTACCTTTATAATCACTTCTCGGGATTGTTTGGCCAATTGCTGGATCAACTACTATTATTCCAGTTGGAGAGTCTAGGTAATCCTTATTATATTCTCTTAGACTTTCAGACTCATCATTGAAAATTAAATATCTGCTATCAATTGAATCACCATTTCTGTAAATTATACCAAATGCTGAACGACTCAAGTCATTTATTCTGCCAATAAGTTCTACTGAATCTCTCATATTAGGGAATTTTATGCTAAACTTAACAACATCACCTTCTAAAAAAGCTTCTAACTTAGAGCAATTTTCAATTCTTTTAAAATTAATTTCTTCTCCCATATAAAAACTATCACCTAAAAACTTTTAAAACTAACTTCATTCAACTAATTCTTCAACTTCAACTTTCTTAATAAAATTAGTACCAAAAGAAGTCAATTCGAAAATCCTTACATATTCTGAACTAAATATTTCAGCAACATATTTTTTACCTATTAAAAATGTTAAATGTTTCTCAACAGTACGCCAGTTAACACCAGAATCCAATGAAATCTGATTAATAGTCTTCTTACCTTCAACCAATGAGGCTAATATCAATTTCCTAATCTGGATAAAAGTCCTTTTCTGATCTTTCAATAAACAATAAGTATTTTCTAAAGGAATATAAGCTAAGTTCTTAATAGAAGGGATATCATGGACGTGAACTAGAACACCAGAGACTTCAGAATCATTATATAAAGGACTAGCAAAGAAAACTAAATCCAGTATTTCATTATTCTTAGACCTTTTCTGAGTCTTGAAATTAACAGATTTACCTTCCTTGATACGAGAGATAACAAAATCAAACTCATATTTAGAACCAGAAGTCATGAAAGGAATAATATTACCAAGAACTTCACTTGAAGGATAATCAAATAATAATTCAGAACCATTATTCCAAAAAACAATCTTAGAATCAAAATCAAAAGCGAAAACAGGATTATTAGATTTAAGAAGATTATGCACAAGAACTTCAGACTCGTACATTTTAAGCAACACCTCTGTTTACTGTGAAATTTGACCCCATTTTTTAATCTAGGAGTAAAAAGAATTTTTAACTATATAAATATTTTGTATTTAT
>JBBSWW010000004.1:0-33043 GCA_038046085.1 Nanobdellota archaeon
ATTAACAAAGGAACAAACATTTAAAAATAATACTAATACCATAAAGCTATGAAAGAGCTTATCTTAAAGTATGCATTACATAATGCAGTAAAATTCAATGGAAAAGCCAATGCTGGGGCTTTAATAGGAAAGGTATTGGGAGAGAACCCAGAACTAAAAAACAAATTAAATGAACTAAAAAAAGAGATAATGACAATTGTAGAAGAAGTAAATTCTATGAAACCAGAAGAACAATTGAAAAAATTACAGAAACTTGCTCCTGAATTACTAGAAGAGAAAAAAGAAGAGAAAAAAGACTTAAAGGATTTACCAGGGGCAGAAATTGGCAAACTTGTTACAAGATTACCACCAGAACCATCAAAATATTTACATCTAGGACACGCATTAACATTTTTAATAAATTATATGTATGCAGAAAAATATCAAGGAAAATGCGTATTAAGATTTGAAGACTGCAATCCAGAAAAAGTAACACAAGAATTCATAGATGCTGATCTAGATGATATACAAAATTATTTAGGAATAAAACCTTCATCAATAGTCTATGTATCAGACCATATGGACAAATTCTATGAATATGCTGAACAATTAATAACAGAAGGAAAAGCATACATGTGTTTCTGTGATAGAGAGAAAATGCAGGATTTAAGGCATAAAGGAAAAGAGTGTGACTGCAGAAAGAAAACACCAAAAATGAATAATCAAGAATGGGAAAATATGCTGGATAAGAAATACCAAGAGGGAGAATGCACATTAAGATTAAAGATAAATATGAAAGCAACAAACCAGGTATTAAGAGATCCAGCAGTATTTAGAATAAATTACGGAAAACACTACAAATATGGAAATAAATACCATGTATGGCCATTATATGATTTTTACAATGCAATAGAAGAAAACCTATGTGAAGTAAATTATGTATTAAGAAGCAACGAATTCGGAACAATGAGAACAGAATTACAGAACCATATAAGGGGATTATTTGGAATGCCAAATCCAAAAGAGAAACAATATGGAAGATTCAACATAAATGATAAGATAACACAAGGGAGAGAGGTAAGAGAATTAATAGAACAAAAAAAAGTAAATGGGTGGGATGATCCAAGACTGGTTACGTTAAAAGCTTTGAAAAGAAGGGGAATAGAAAGAGAAGCATATTATGAACTAATAAAAGAGGTTGGACTAACACCTACGCAGACAAATCTAGATTTTACAGTAGTCGCTGCAATAAACAGAAGACTATTAGATAAGAAATCAAACAGATATTTTGTCTTAGTAAATACTGAAAAAATAAAAGTAGAGAATGCGCCGAAAAGAAAAGTAAAATTACCATTACATCCAGAAGATGAGAAAAGAGGATATAGATACATGGATACAGAATCAGAGTTCTATATAACAAAAGATGATCTAAAAGAATTAAAAACAGAGAATAAACTACATAGATTAATGGATTGTATGAACTTAGAGTATAAAGATAATAAATTTGTATATCATAGTCAAGATCATGATTCATACAAGAATTCAAAGAATAAAGGAAAAATAATCAATTATTTACCTGTAAGCAAAGATTTAGTCAAATGCACAATAATGATGGATGATGCAACAGTAGTAGAGGCAATAGCAGAACCAGACATAAAAAATGTAAAAGTAAATGATAAAATACAAGCTGAAAGAATGGCATTCTTAAGATTAGATTCAATAACAAAAGGAAAATATAATTTCTGGTTTACTCATAAATAGGAACTATCAATATTTATTAAAACTTTAAAAAACTAAAAAAATCGTCATCTTCTTCTAATTGTTTAACACTTTCATTTAGTAATTTAACAATGTAATTTACAGTTTCTTCGAAATTATTCAATAGCAAAGAATTTGGTATTCTTAAAGTTAAATACCCCTTTTTGAAAGAGTAGTAAGTTCTTTTTAAATCTGATAAAGCTTGTTTATGATCATAATTGTGCTGTCCCCCATCAACTTCAATATTAACTTTAGCTTTAGGTATTGCAATATCAATATGTTTGTGTCCGTCATATAGTTCAAGTTTTGCCTCCACCTTTTGTTTTTTCAAGGCTTCGTACAATTTTCTGGCAAGCAGAGTTGATTTATCATCATTAAAGTTTTGGCAATATTTACATAATACTTTTTTGTATTGATTAATAGAATATCTAAATTCTTTTTCGGAAATACCTTTTTTACATTTATTACAATAATAGTTTATCTTATATTCCAGCGTGGTGTCACCATCTAGCTCTGCTTCGACTGGGTTCTTTATCATATTAAAATTATATATTTTACTATATTTATAAGTTTAACCGATAATATTAAATAGCTAAATCAGATTAAATTCTATATGGATACATTAACTAAAGTAGATTTAATGAAAGAATTTGCTGAGGAAATTGTTACTGAAGAAGAATTAGTTAAATTATTTGAAACAAATTCTAAACCTATAGCTTATGATGGATTTGAACCTTCTGGAGTTGCTCCAATACATTTTGGATTATTAAGAGCTACAAACTTAAAAAATATGATGAAAACTGGTGTAAAGTTTAAATTATATTTAGCTGATTACTTTGGATTTATAAATAATAAACTAGATGGAGATTTAGAAAATATTAGAACTGCAGGAAAATACTTTGTAGAAGTCTGGAAAGCTTGCGGTATAGATATGGACAAAGTTGAGATAGTTTGGGCTAAAGATATAATGAATGGTCTTGATTATTGGGATAGAACATTAAGAATCGCTAAGGATATATCATTAGAAAGAAATTTAAGAGCAACAACAATAATGGGAAGAAAACAAGGGGAAAAATTAAGTATGGCACAATTATTCTATCCCCCAATGCAGGTTACAGATGTCTTTCATATGAATGTTGACATATGTCAATTAGGAATGGATCAGAGAAGAGCCAATATCCTTGCTAGAGAGATAGCTGATAAACAAAAATGGAAGAAACCTGTAGCTGTACATCATCATATAATCTTAGGATTGAAAGGGTTACAAAAAAAAGAGACAGAAGAAGAGACTTTAATGGCTTCTAAAATGTCAAAATCAGATCCAAGTTCATGTATTTACATGCATGATACCTATGAAGAACTTAAAAAGAAAATAAATAATGCATATTGTCCAGAAAAAGTAGAAGAAGGAAACCCATTATTAGAATATTCTAAACATATAATATTTAGAAATATAAAAGAGATGAAAATAGAAAGACCTAGTAAATTTGGGGGAAATATTAGTTTTGTAAATTATGAAGAATTAAGAAAGGCTTACGTTTCCGGATCATTGCATCCTATGGACTTAAAAAGTGCTGTAACAAACGAGCTTGAAAATCTAATAAAACCTGTAAGAGAATATTTTGAAAAAAATAAAAAAGCTCAAGAATTATATTCTGTAGTCAAAGATTTAAAAATCACTAGGTAAACTATTTATTAAATCTTTTATTTTTTTACCTTCATCAGTTAATATCCATGATTTTTTATTATTTTGTGTGAACTGTTCTATTAAACCTTCTTTTACCCTATTTCTAATCCAATGTGTACTGTTGCTTGAGCCCATTTTTGTTATATCATTTAATTCTATTGCTGTAAAATCTTTTGATATCTCTTTAAGATATTTTAATGCTCTAAATTTTTTATGACTCTTAATTGACCATATCAATCTTTTTTTATGATGTGGTGCATAATTAAATAAATCATACTCTAATAATTTTAATAACATGTTCCAATTTAATGAAATTATTAATAAATATAGGTTTTTATTCTTGTCTTTTTTTATTTTACCATTTAGTCCATAACTTTCTAATATCTTTTTATGATAAATAATATACTCTTCTTTTTCTTCGTATATATACATTCTAGAGTGAAGAGACCCATTTTTATCTCTATTACTAAAGAAATTGCCATCTCCGGCTATTATCCCTTGTAAATAATTTTTAAAAATCGTTATTTCATTATTTCTTATTATATATTCTTTTATTTCATTATTTAAATTATCAATTGTTTCTGCTAAAATGCTATTTCCTATATATAATCTTATACCATATTTTTTAATTTTTTCTACTGTCTTTACCTTTATTTTATCCTGAGTTATACCCAAGTTTTTTAAATCTTTTATAACATTATCTAGTTCTCCTTTACTCAAATTTTTATTATAACTAATTCTTGCTTTCCATAATCTTATGTCTAATAATAATCCTGACATTTCAATAAAATCTTTTATTATACTCATCTTGGTATTTGTAAAATTAAGCTCCCTTCCTCTCCTTTTCTTTAATTTTTGTTTACCACTTTCTGCTTGATAATATCCTAATAACCTTGCAAATTGTAGTGAAACTTTTTTATTCAGAATTATTTCTTTAGGCCTTCCCTTACTTGAATACCAACAATGAAATTTATTATCTCTTTCTAAAACAATAATTTCATAATTAGATAATGTTTTATTAGGTATTATACTTATTATGTTTATTTCATTCTTCTTAATTAATATATTTTCACGATCTTTGCCTTTTACACTATCTATTTTTTCTATATTAATATCATTTTTTATTTTTAATTCTTTTCTTATTTTAATTGGGATGTATATTCTTCCATCTTTGTTAATATAAGTTAAAAAACTTGCTTTTCCATTTTCATTTTTTATATATACTTCAATAAAGTTATTTTCTATTTCTTTAATTCCTTTTAACCATATTCTTCCATTTTTTACTTTTATATTCATGTTAATTTAATGGTTTAGAAGTTTATATAATTTACCATTTTATACAATTAATTAAAGTAAGAGAACATTTTGAGAGCAATAAAAAGGCAAAAGAATTATACTTAAAAGTTAAAAGCTACAAAGTAACAAGATAAATTTTATAAAAAATATATTAAAATTAAGCTTTCTTGAATCTAGCTACAGTATCAATAATGTCAACATGACCCATGAATAAAGCTCTACAACAGTATCTTTCTAAGCCTAATTCATCAAGAACTTTCTTAGTATTTTCGCCTTTAACTGTTGTTCTCTCTTTGAAATCTTCCCATAAGTGAGCTACGGGTTTTGAACAGCTGAAACATACAATCGGTATTATCATAAAAGAAATAAAACTAGGAATAATATTTAAAGCTTTCTAGAGCCTAATATTGACCCTTAACCCTGTGTTTTTCAGAGTTTAATACTTCATTATACTCATTTTCTACTGCAATATCCTCTTTACTTCTTCTCGTAATGAATTTATATACAATAATACTGACTAATGAAAGTCCTGCAATGAACAATAATTTGTTATTAAATATTTCAATCATTTTTTAACCTCAGTCTTTTTAGCATCTTTTTCAATATCAATACCAAGTTCTTTAAGAGCATTCAAATGCATGCCCATAAGCTGTTCAGTAATATTAACTAATTTTAGTAATTCTTCACGTTCTTTGCTTAAAGTTGTAAGACAACCCTTATGAAAACCAATTTTTTCCTCATTAGGCATGTAATAGTAAAGTAATTAAAATATATAAATGAATCGCTTTTATTTTTTGATATCATTATACTTTTCAATCAATCTTTTCTTAAAAATCTTCAAATCTTCTTTCCTAATCCTAGCACCAGCAGCAGGAATATGACCTCCAGCAGTAGAATTTGGGAGATCTTGAACTAAATCTCTTAAAAACTCATTTAATTTTATAATACCTCTCTGGTCACGAGCGTTAATCTCAATAATATCCTTATCATCATTAGAAACTATTAAAATTACAGTCTTATTTGGAAAGTACTGAAAACTAAGAATTGTTGATAAAGTCGAATTTATTTTATATCTAGGACTTATTTCATATATTACTAAATCACCATGAACTTCTACATTATTCCTCTTATTAATCCAAATATTTAATTCTTCTTCAGACTTTTTTTTATAATCTAATAAAACTTTATTATTAAGAACATCAAAAATACTATTTGAATTATAAACTATATCAAATGTTATATCAATATCTTCATCAGTTTCCTTACTTAGTTTAATAAGAGCAGCTGTTTTACCTATTTCTGTTCTATAAGGGTCATCATCTTTATTCAAATGATATTTATTCTGAACATCAATAACAAAATAAGCCCATGATTTATATCCCATATCACTAACAAGACCAACAGCAGAAAGCCAATCAAATTCTACTACATTAATCATCTTGGAAAATAAGTCATAACAAAGTTTAGAAGCAGGATATTTTGATCCATCAAGATCCTTATTAATAAATTCAGAATGAATAAACAAAGTTTTATTGGAATTAAAATCAACAGAAAATTTATGATGATCAATAACTAAAACTTCAGAATATTTCTCAAGTTTTTTTAACTTATCTATCTTAGCATCTAAAGATAAATCCACAAAAATACATTTTTTAATATTATTATTTTTAACGAATTCAATACAAGAATCATTAACTTCATAAAATTTGTATTCATAATGAAACTTAACTTTAAAATTTTTTATTTTATTAATGGCTTTAGAAGTAATAATACAAGAACAAAGACCATCAGTACACATAGAATGATAAAAAATTGCAATATTATCTGATTCTTTTATATTATTAATAAAATCCTTGAATTTTTCAATGTAATCCATTAAAAGAAAATAAGTTGAATGTTTAAAAGATTAACTGTCAAAGTATTTATTCAATCTTCCAGTAAGAAATTCATTGGCTTTAATTAAAACTTCCTTAGTATTTTTTAATTTAATAATATTGGAAGCTTCTTCAAAAGAACACCATCTAAAATCATCATGTTCAGAACTAATCTTTATCTCTTTATTCTCGGATTCTGCTAAAAAGTAAGTAGCTCTCTTACTAATCAAATTACCATCCCTCTTATAGAACCATTTAATTGATTCTTTAAAACCTTTAATGAACTTCAAATCTTTCAAACTGGTTTCTTCCATAATCTCACGTTTAGCGGCATCTTCAGGAGATTCATCTTTCTGTATCAAACCACGAGGAAAATCCCATGATTCCATATAATTCTGGTGAGCTTTCCTATATAATAAAAGATAAAGAACTTTAGTATTCTCTTTACGGAAAACAACAGCACCAAAAGATAATTCTTCAATCATAAATTATAAACATTTTTTTAAATTAATAAATTATTTGTTTATTCTATTATAAGAATTTAATACTAAATCAGAACTTTGAATAGTAGATGTTGTGTTATCAGACCAGAATATCTCTAAATTATCAATAGTGTTAATCTTACCCAAACCAACATGAATCTGACCATCTAAATTACTTCCAGTACTACCTTGGACTTTAATAGGCTTATAAAAATTTTTATCAGGAGTTTTAATTTTTATCAAAGAATTATTAAAACTAGAGGGGACATAAAAACCAATCCAGTTACCAGAATAAGAACCATCATTCCTAAATACCCTGAAAGGAGTGTCGTTAATAGCAACACCAGCTTCACAATCCCAGACACTCCACGGGGCAACACTAAGATCAGGTTTACCATCTAAATTATAATCAACATCCACCATTGAATAAGTGTCGCTTGTAATTGTGCCGTCAAAAAACTTTCCAGAATGTTTACTCCTTTCAACAAACCTTCCACCATAAGATCCTAAAAATAATGATAATCTTTCCTGCTTTGGAAGAGTATTATCAGCTGATCCAGACCTATCACAAGCATCTAGTCTTCCGCCTGATGTTGAAAAATCTGGTTTGCCATCATTGTTATAATCATCAAGTACTATAGACCAACTGACACTTTTATCTTCTTCTTCTATAAGTCTGCTTGTATTATTAACATCAATACCATAATGAGGGATAGTATGAAGCATAGGAACGCCAGTATTAGATGATAATATTCTAGTTTCGAATTCGTCAATAAAATAATCATTACCCATCGTAGCTAAATGCTCATTATCAGGAAGAAAGCTATAATCTGTAAGAGAGAAATCACCCTTATTAGAATATTCAAAGATACAACCCGCACCCATGTCTTTTTCGATATATAAAATATTTCTTGCTAAAGTTTCTCTTGTTATAAACTGGAAAGAGTAAACAACACCAGAGGTACATCTTTTAAGATTCTCATATTCAGATAAATTGATAATATTCTCAAAGTTTTTATTTTCTTTTTGTAATAATATTAATGCACTCTGTCCTGTAACATTATCATCACCTTCCCTTTTTTGAGGTCTTCTAGAAACAAAAAGATCTAATTTATCATCATTGTTTAAATCTAAAGTGCCAAATCCTGTAAATGTAGAATTATACATCTCATTTTCTGAATCATTAGTCTCTTCCCAAATATTCTGAGAAATAAAACCCAGGTTTCCAGATTCAGCTAATTGATTCCATAACACTTGAATAGTTGGTCTATCAAAAGAACCACCAATAATTATATCTAAATCACTATCCTTATCCATGTCTGTAATATAAGATGTTCTACCCCAACCCATCAATCCATTAGTATTTTCTGAGAGATTTACAGGTGTAAAATTTTGTCCGGAATTGTTTAGATATAATTCAGTAGTTTTTCCAACAATAACAACGTCAGGATATTTATCATTATTAAAATCACCCCAACTAGCAGAATTAATTTCAAATAATTTTGGAATGCCTAATTCTTGAGTAACATCAGAAAAAATAGGTTGTTCAAAAATCTCTTCAATATCAGGCGAAGGACTCGCACTTGGAGTAGGATGTTCTGTATTGCCTCCGTTAAAATTACTATTATTAATACTTTTAGAAGGGCTACAGGCTAGAACATAACTCAATAACAAACCTAAAAGTGAATTTTTGAATTTCATATACTAAAGAAAATAAGAATATTAATAAGATTACCTCTTAATAAACGTAAATTTTTTATGATTTTGATCCATGTCAAGGAATTCGTCAGTAGCTTCCCTTAATTTACCAGAACAACTCTTACCAAAGGCCATAACTTCGACTTTACAGCCTAAAGCTCTCTTAAGATGTTCAACTAAAGGAATATAATCGCCATCACCACTAATAAGAATAACAACATCTAATTTAGGAGCTAATTCAATAGCATCAATGGCAATACCAACATCCCAGTCAGCTTTTTTGTTTCCACCATAAAAAACTTGTAAATCTTTTAATTTAACTTCAAAACCAATACCATCTAAAGCTTTATGGAAATTTTCTTCATCTTTTTCACCCGCTCTTACAGCATAGGCAAAAGCCCTTACTAACTTACGACCATTAACAGCTTCTTTTAATATTTCTTTAAAATTAACTTTAGAATTATATAAAGCACGAGCAGAATAATACATGTTCTGAACATCAACAAAAACACCAACTCTTTGTTCCTTATTAACAACCATAAAAATTATTTTAGGAAAACTTCCTTTTATACTTTTGCTTTATAAAAGAAAAATATTATAAACCTCTAAAATTATCTAATTAAAAAAATGGTGAAAATAACATATTTATTTGTATTATTTATATTATTTTCTAGCATAGTTACAGCGACTTCCAGCTTAAATGATGGGATAATAGTAATCAGTGGGAAAGGCAATACAATACAAACAGTATATAACGAAGTCAACACTCCTATATCATTTAATTATAATAATGCAACAGGAACAATAATTGCATCTGATGTGAATATAACACTTTCAACAAACGCAGAATTATTTATTTACAATGTCTCCTTTTACTTCAATGGAACTGCAGGAAGATCTTTTAATTTAACAAGCAATGGGAATTTAACAATAAATTATACAAAATTTAGCTTACTAAATACTACAGTATTAAACAATATTACAGATATTTATTATTATTTTGATATACAAGGAGGCTCTAGATTAAATGTATTATATTCTAATATCACATCTATAGGCTCTTCAGTAAGATATGGAACATCCAGTGATGGAATAAACATTAATACTAATCATACAATTATAAAGAACAGTTTATTTTATGGTTGGAAATATACAGATGAATATCTATTAAATTTTGCAGGAGGAATAAATCATACATTCCAAAATAATACAATACATATAAATAGCAATGGTACAAAAATAATTATATTATCTGCATTGGTTAATAATAGTAATATAATTCAAAATAATGTAAATATCTCATCTTCTATAACAACACCTACAACAATTTTGCAAATATTAGGGCAAAATAATACAATATCAAATAATACAATTTATGGAATGGCAGATTATGGGATAGAACTAAATGGAGCAAAAAATACAACTATAACAAATAACACCATTGATGTTTTTGGCGGAATAAATAATAGTCTATATCTGCAATCTAGTTCTGACTCTAATATAATCTATAATAATAAGTTCTTATCAAATGTTGTAATCTCAAATTCAGCATACAATAATATAACAGCCAATGATTTTAATATAACCAAATCATCATATTCAACATTTTCATCAAGACCATTAGCATTTATATTAAGTTCATCAAATAACAGTAAAGTCAGCTATAACAATTTTACAACAACAACAGGAATAAAAATAGGTGATATGTATGCTATGGTATTGGATTCAGCTCTGAGAAATGAAATCAATTTTAATAGAATTAATATTACAGAGAACCAGACAAATCCAATACTTTTGATGACAGGAACTAATTATACATCCATAGATTCAAACTTATTATGGACAAATTCCACACGGCAGGGAATAGCAATATTCTCAGAATCAAGCAATAATACAATATCAAACAATAATGTCACTATAACAAGCACAACAGCAGCTTCAGGAAATAGCGGGTCTGTAATAATACCAAGCTCAGCAATTAACAACAGTATCTATGGAAATAGAATTGAATCTAATATCACAGCTTCTGGAGAGTGTATTACATTAACAAGATCATTAATTACAAGGGTATTTAACAATACATTTGGAATATGTCCTGGAAGTGAACTATCTATAGGTGCAGGATCAAACAATTCTATAATCTATTATAACACATTTACAGGAAGATCAAAAGTCAAGGATACAGGAAACAATAATACCTGGAACTTATCATCAAGCAATGGAGGAGGCAATAGGTGGAAAAACTTCGATAAGCCTATAGAGGAATGCATAGATAATGATTACAACACCTATTGTGATATACCACTAAATATATCAAATTCTTCAGGTAGTGTTATAACAAATGATTATCTCCCAATATATAATGTTTCTTTAAGAGAATTAAATATAACAGCAGATTCATCATCATTAACATTAGATTCTGATGTAAACGGGACATATTCATTAAATATAATAAACACAGGAGATGAGAATGAGACATTAATATTATCATTATTAGATCCAGACAATTTAGATACAAAACTTTTCAACACAACAAATATTACCTATACTCTATCATTAAAAGGAAGGATAAATGCAACATATGTACTTCCATTAACAATAGGAAGTTTTACAGAAATAAATTATACAACAATGATAAAAGCAAATTCTACAACACTTACTACAGTAAACTCAAGCTTAAATATCACAACATCAATAAGCTTGACATTATTATTACAAAACTTGACATGGCAAACCAACCTGACAGGAATTTACAAGGGTTCAGTAATAACAGGTGATATTGATAACAATGGATATAATGATGTTATAATATTTGGAGATAGATTGGGATGCACTGATTATGAAAAAAATATAACAGCTGATTGCTTTGGAAAAGTGTTTACAAACAATAAAACATCATTATTAACAAACACTAATTGGAGCATAAATATTACCCCATTGGCTTTCTCTTCAGGAGTTTTAGGAGATATAGATAGAGATAATGACAGCGACTTAATTGTAATAGGAAGAAATGCACAAACTCTCTATACACAAGTTTATATAAATAATGGGACAAGTTTTGCAGAAAATACAGTTTGGGAGATGAATCTTACAAAGGTTTATTCAGGAACAGCAATACTAGGATATGTGAATAATGATCAACTATTAGACCTGTTTATTACAGGATGTAATGCCACATCATGCACTAATGTTTATAGTGCTGTTTATACAAACAATGGTACATCATTTATTTATAATTTAAGCTATTCATCAAATATTACTAGTGGAGGGTTTTCTTCGGCAGCATTTATAGATGCAGAAAATGATAATGATAATGATCTGCTTGTTACAGGATGCGGAACGGTTACTGGGGACACAGGCGAGGAATGTACAAACGGATTTACACATTTTTATCAAAATAACGGAACAGCATATAATATTAATATGACATGGGGTCCTGAATTTTTCCAGGGAGGACTAGGCACTTTAGGATTAGGAGATATAGATAATGATAAAGATATTGATATTTATTGGACTGGATTTGATTCTGGTGAATCATCTCTAATACACAGGGTTTACCAAAATAATCTTACAGGATTCAAAAGGAATACAACACTTGAAGTTGGATTAAATCCTCACCTCTCTGGTGATATACAGTTTGGAGATTTCAATAATGATGGAAAATTAGATGCTGTAGGAACAGGATTAGATTCCAATGTCCAACCATTTACAACATTTTATATGAATAATGGAACAGGATTCAGCTCTAATGCATCATACAATAGAAATTTAACATCATTAACTCTATCAGCATTAGCTATTGATGATTTCAATAATGACACAAAATTAGATTTATTATTAATGGGAAATACAACATCAGAATCTAGGATATATCTTTACACAAATAGGATAAGAATTGCTAATACAAGACCTCAAAGACCACAATTCTTTTTCTTAAATAATAGTGCCAATCAGATAACATTCAGTTGGACATCAGGAAACGATACAGAAACACAGAATAATGGTCTTTACTATAAACTAAGAATAAGCAATATTTCTGAGGGAAAAGAGATACTAAGCGATGTCTATGGAAGTTCATCAGAACCTGCATATGGAAAATTCGGAAACATGCAGCAGAGAAGAAATATAACATTAAATTTACCTAATAATAAAGCTTATTTCTGGTGTGTGGAAACAATAGACACAGGATATTTGAGTAGCGGTTGTTCAACAGAATGGATATTTGATATACTACAACCAAATGTAACACTAACATCTAGTCTTGCAAGCACCACTACTTCACAATCACCTACAGCAACATGCACAGTAACAGATTTGGGGCAGATAAGTAATGTTACAATATTCCATGGAAATAATATAGTGTGCACTAATAATGATTCATGCTCTGGAACATTTTCTTCAGCTAACATAGGAACAAAAAGTATTTCATGTTTGGCAACTGATAACTCTGGAAATAGCAGAAACGTGTCAATCAATGTAAGTTTTATAGCACCAACAATTGATTCAAGCTCATCAAGTTCTGGAGGATCAGGAATTAGTTCAGAGACAATAATACATGCAGAAGAAAACAGGTTAGTAATAGATCAAGCTGATAGCGGAACAGTAATAAATTATAAACCACAAAGTAAAGATCTTGGAATAGATTCATTAAAATTCAAGTCTACAACATTATTAAAGAATGTACAAATAGAGATAAAACCTAAAGTTTTAGAAGAAAACTTTGGAGTAATAGTCTACAAATCATTCGAGATAAATGCTTATCAAGAAAATAGCAATAATAAAATAGAGATAAAACCTAAAGATGTAGAAATAAAATTTATCTTACCAGAAACATTCTTAACAGAAAATGGAATAACAAGAGGTGATGTTATATTATATAAAATTGTTAATGGACACCTTGAGGCACAAGAGACAGAATTTTTAAATAGTGATGATGGTTCATTAATGTATGTTGCTAAAAGTGATGGGTTTGGAACTTATCTATTCGGCGGAAAAAATCCTGAAATTATAACAGAGAGTGCTGATAAAATAGATATGAAAATTAATTCTAGTAATAAAAATGTTTTAATATATTCTATATTAATAATTCTTATTATAGCAATATTAACATTTGCAATATTTACTATAAAATCTAAACACAAGATAATCTCAATAACAGAAAAGAAAAAATTTAGAAAAGTAAAATTAAAAAACTTATAATAATGCTGGAAGAATAAAAACTAAAAAAATAGATATAATCACCATAGAAAAATAGATTATCTTATTCCACTTAAATATCTTAGCACCATCAAACTGCCAGAAAGGAATCATATTAAATAAAGCTAACCAACTATTAACTAAAAAACCAATAATTGGAATAGACAAGTATAAAGGAAGGGAGATAATCTGAGAAGTGTCAAGAGATAGCATGCTGAAACCATCAAAGATGTATATAACTAATAAACATAATAATGAGATTATAATATTAGTAAAAGGACCTGCTAAAGATATAATGCCAGTTTTTCTTTTATCATAAATATTAGACAATATCATAACAGCACCAGGAGCAGCAAAAACAAAACCGAAAAAACTCATGATAACTGCCAAGAAAAGCATCTCATCAAAACTACGGAATTCAGCTTTAAACCTATATCTCTGAGCAATGACCTTATGAGATAATTCGTGAAGAAGAAAACCGAGACCAACAGCAATTGCTGAGACTAAAAAAGCTTTAAAGAAAAGTGAGTTAATGCCACCAAGAACAATACCAAAAGCCAAAGAAACAGCAAACCAAGCTTTAGAAATATCAAACAATTCTTTATTAGAAGTTGAGAAATTCCTGAACAAATTAAAAGTTTTCATAACAAGAATATTTATTCAAAGATATAAAAAACTATTGTAAATATAATCACTTCTTCACTTTGTTAATATATTTATGAGCAAGATGCATAGGTAATGGTAATTTATATTCAGGATCTGAAACTTTCTTAATAATCTCTAAAGACTTATCAACAGATAAGCCATGACCAGGACTAATATAGACAGGGTTAGCAAGCTCTTTAATCTTTAATGCTTTACCTTTAATTTCATCATCAATCATAATATTATCTTCATTAAGAACACCATGGATCAATTCTTTAGTAACACCAATAGTAGGTTTGTTAATCAATACACCAACATAAGAAGCAAGACCAACCTTAGACCTACGAAGAGCACCATCACCACGAATAATAAGAACGTCTGGTTTATTCTTAAGATTCCTATAAGCTTCCATGATAATAGGTCCCTCCCTAAAAGGGATAGTCCTAGGGGAATAAGACATCAATTCATCACCTTCAGTAAAATTAACTTCAATCTCTGCTAAAGAATTATAATCAATAACAACAGCACAACACTTGTATTTTTTGTTAATAGAAGCAATCTCAAAAGAGGCAACAGTCTTAATATCAGAAATTGAGTCTTTAAGGGAAATCGCTTTAATAACCTTTTTCTCAATATCCATGAACTCTTTTAAGTCAAAGCCTTTTTGCATATTATAATCCAAATGATATAATATATACTATTGGAAAGGTTTATAAAAATAACGAGGATACTAAAAATCAGCGGGATGGGACAGCATTATTAAGATTCTCTTAATTTTGTCCAACTAGGAGTGTCCGTCGGGCTCATAAATCATTTGAGAGACCCGAAGGTCGAAGGTTCAAATCCTTCTCCCGCTAATAATTTTATAACTTTTTTATTATTCTTATTAACTTCTAACCATTCTTGATACTTCTTAATATGTTTTGGATGTCTTAGTCTTATTATTTTTAATATATCAACGAAATATCTATGTCCATACATATCAAATCTGTATGTTATTGTGTATCCTGCTTTTGCTCTTGGATCTTCATCATATACCATGTAAACTTTACCTTTAAATTCCAGACCAAATGATTTTAATGCTTGCCAAACCTCTTTAGTAAAACTTTCACTTTTAGAATCAAAACAAATTTGTGGGTAATATGGTTCGCTTCCTTTTCTTCTTGTTAGACACAAACCGAAATCTGTATCAAAGAGACCTTGTACAAATGATAATATCATATCTTTATCTTCTAAAAATATTTCTGGAATCTTTATGCTTTTGTATTTCTTCCCTCTTGGTAGACAAATAATTTTAGTAAGAAATTGGACTATTCCTTTTGATTCATATCTAAAACCATATGTTCCATCACCTAAATCTTTTGGATTTATATTAACATTAAATAGTTCTTTCATTAGTCTTTTAATATTTATATCGTAAAATTCTTTTTCATCTTTTGGATTGCCTCCACAGCTTATGCTATATCTTACTCCACCATCTTTATCATCTTTTGAAATATGTCCGTCTCCAGCTAATATTCCACATAAATATGCTAATTCTGTTGTTAATTTCTTTGGAACTTCAATTTCCCTTTTTATATCATAATTACTAAAGCTGATTTCTGGTATTTCTTCCAAACTTAAATCTATAGCTTGATAAACCATAATCTATTATTCAGCAATTTTTCCTTATAAATCTCGCGAGCGTCCGTGTCGTGTCCAGTGGAGAGAATGTGTTTTATTGCACTTATAGCTTTCTTTAAAAAGATTACTTCTAAAAAGCTGAAAATAACCCTATTGTTTCTGATGTGTCATTCAAAAAAACTGAAAATCTTTCAATAAAATATATCATTTCTTAGACATTTTCCATAGTTCTTCAAAATATTTCTTAAATGAATCACTTAATTGTTTGCTCTTAGTTAGAGTTCCTATCAATGGTGTTGTCCACATAAGCATTGCAACGTAATCACTAAAAATTACTATAGTTGATGGTTGGTTATATTCTGAGGATAAATATCTTATCTCATTTAATTTATGTTTTATTGACTTTGTATTTTTTAAATATAATAACCTTGCATGAATGTTCTTTCTTTCTCTTTGTTTCATATATATTTTTAAATGAATTGGAAATTGTTTCTCCCATTCTTCTGAAGCTCCTATTCCATAAATTGTTTTTCCTTCGTTTATTATCTTTGATAATATTGTCTTAAAACCTTCTTTTCCTTCGAATACCCCTACTATAGGTTTTTCATCTTTAGTATTTAATTTCTTTTCTAGAACTGGTATTATATCCTGTGCTATATCTTCTTTTTCTTTAACATAATCTAACAATTTACTTGGACTTATTGATCTGAAATATTTGACATTATTTTTAATACAGTAAGATATTAATCCTTTTTTTATTAAACTATTCAATGAATCGTAGATGTTAGTTCTATGTTCTTTGGTTATTTTAGATAACTGAGTTGCAGTTGTTTCTTTTAATTCATATAGTGCAATGTAAGCATTTGCTTCTCTTTCAGTCAGTCCTAAAGATATTAGTTCTTCTTTCATGTTGTATAAATATACACCACTCTTATTTAAGTATTCTCTATTGCTACTTATATGTTATGACATTAGCAAATGAACCCGCTTTAAGTAAAGGAGATTTAGTTTATTTAATTAGTGAATATTCATTTGTTATAGCAGTTTTTGATAGATATTCTGATTATTATGAGTATAAACCAGAAAATGAAACTTCTAAAGATAGATTTGTTGTATCAAATAACAAAAAAAATTTAAAATCCAATATCTGGCACTTATTTTTTACATCAGGTATATTATACTTCAAAAAACCTCTAAATGTTGATTTTGGAAGTAACAAACTTAATAATATTCCTAATATAACTCATTGTACTGATGATTCTATTGAACGTATACCCAATTTAACACGTTTTGGTTATTTCAATGCAATTAATCATCGCTGTGGTGGAGACAGAGAATTTTTTTATGGCGTTCCATTTGGTCAATCTAGCGGAGCTTATGAAGAGAGAAAATGGTGCGGATTATTTACTAGGACAAGAGATCCAAATGATATTTGGCCAATAAATATTTATAATAAAAAAGATGAAGCTTTAGTTTTTTTGAATGGAACTTCTATGAATTCATATATACCATTAATAGAAAAATTAGCTTCTAAAAATCATAAATTTTTGGATTTTATAATAAATATAATTTAAATTATTAATATTGTCTATATAGAAAAGTCTCTATAAATTATTTTTTATATTATACTTATTATAACTAAAATATGGATATAACTTTTTATCTGAAAAAGGAAGGAATATGGGAACTTATAAAACTCTTAAAGAGGCTAAAAATAGATTAAGACAGATAGAGTATTTCAAGCATAAGAAACAATAGAAATCTAATTAAATAAGATAAAAATCAGTTCTTTAATGGTATTAATATGTGGAGTGGATGATGCGGGTAGAGGTCCTGTAATTGGTTCAATGATATTAGCAGGAGTATTAATTGAAGAGAGTGATATAGATAAATTGAAAACTCTTGGAGTAAAAGATTCTAAACTATTAACACAGTCTAAAAGAGAGGAATTGTATAAAGAAATAATAAAGATTGTAAAAGATTATAAGATAATAAAGATATATCCAGAAGAAATAGATAAAGCATTATTTTCCAGTACTTCAAACTTAAATAATTTAGAAGGAGAGAAGATGGCTGATATTATCAATTATCTAAAACCTGAAAAAGTAATCGTAGACTGTCCTAGTACTAATAAAAAAGCATTTACAGATTTCTTGAATAAAAGAATGAAAATAAAAACAGAAATATTATGTGAACACAAGGCAGATTTTTTGTTCCCTGAAGTAAGTGCAGCTTCAATATTAGCAAAATGTGCACGTGAGGAAGAGGTAGCATTAATAAAAAAACAACTTGGATTTGATTGTGGCTCCGGATATCCAAGTGATCCTTTAACTAAAGAATTCTTAAAAAATAATTGGGAAAAATATCCAGAAATATTCAGAAAAAGCTGGAGTTCATACTTGGAATATTCAAATGGGAAAAAATCGAAAAAACAATTGACATTAGGAGAGTTTTGAATGAAAAAATTAAAATTTGCATATCCATTGCCTGAATTAGTCCTTAATAGCTTAAAAGATACAACATGGAGATTAAATGATGAAAAGGAATTAAGTGTAAATGATGAATTATCATTATGTTATGGTGATGGAGAAAATAAAGAGAGAGAGTTTGGAAAAGCAAAAATAATATGGATAAAAGAAACAACATTTGAGAATCTAACAAAAGAAGATAAAGAAGGACATGAGAAATTTAACTCAGAAGAAGAAATGTACAAAACTTATTCAAGATATTATAATATTGAAGTAAAACCTGAAACAAAGTTAAAAGTTGTAAAATTTAAATTATTATAATTATAGTTTAGCAGGCACTAATCTTGTTTGTCCCTTATAATTACTAGAGATATCATACTTCCCTGATATTTTATCTAATAATAATTCAAAAGTAATACATCCAATAGGAAGACCTGATTTAATCATATAGGTAACATTAGAATGGTTGTAAATCTCTAGAACTCCTGAATGATTTCCTTCAAAAGTTCCATCAAGAATTTTAGCTGATACATGAACACTTAATCCTAATCTAGCTATAGTACTTCTTCCATCTAATTCACATAAAATATTCTTATCTGTAGTAATCTTTTCTTTTGTGTGTCCTAATATAAATTGTCCCGGCTTTAATTCAAATTGTTTTTTTGAAATATTCACTTTAGTGTATCTTGGAGATTTATTAGAAGATAAGTCAATAACCTGATTAGGGTGATAAAAAAGTATTTCATCGCCTAAATGAACTCTTAAACCTACAGGTCTTAAGTTTTTTTCATCAAATCTTGGAGAAATCTTAATCCTTCCTAAAGTAATATAATCCTTAATAAGATGATCTGGAATTTTCATTTACTATTAGAACTAATAATAAGAATAAAAAGCTTTTGTTACTTCATATCTGGAGGCAATAAATCCATTTTCTTTATATCGTGAATAAATAAAGGAATAAAACTTTTAATATTATTTGAAAACTCTTTCTTGAAACTATCACAAAAGTTTCTGTGCTCATTGAAATTCTTACATTCTGTTGTAATAGCAAAATTATATTCACCAAAATATTTAACAATAAAAATAACATTAGGACATGATGATAAGTATTGAAATAACTTTTGTTCAATATTATTATCCATAGAACTAAGTTCAATTAAAATAGTGTGTTGCATCATAATCTTTTCATTTGTCAAATACATATATCCGCGTATAATGCAGTTCTTTTCTAAAAATTTAATTCTATTAATAATAGTCTGAACATTAGAATCTAATTGACTAGCAATATCAACAATTTGAATTCTAGGATTTAGACATAATATATTTAATATTTTATTATCTATCTCTTTAATATCCTGTTTAACAAATTTCCTTTGATGAAAACCTTTATTGTTTGGAATAATCTCTCTATTTTTATCAATTAAATAATCTCTTGGAAATAATCTTGTATCAATTATTATAGTTATTTTTTTCTCTTTTATAATATCATAAAACTTTGTAAAAACAACTGATAGAAATTCTTCAATTTCATAAATATTATTGCCAGTAATACCAAAAAATAGATCATAAATACCTTCACATAATGTAACCTGTGCTATAGCTTTTTCATTTATTAAATAATCAATAAATTCTATCTTTCTTTTTTCAGAACTAGAATGCAATGAAATATATATCTGATTAGGAATAACACCAAAATTTGCCATATTTATAACAACAACAAATTTTTTTATAACTTCATTATCAACTAACTTATCAATTCTTTTCTTAACTGACTGTTTACTAATACCAACATTCTTAGCTATAGAAGAATCAGGAATTCTGAAACTTTTGTCTAACTCATAAAGAATCTTTAAATCAGTAGAATCAAGAACTTTAGTTAGCATATTACTCTAATGTTGTATAAACTTTAAATAGTTAACTTTTGTATCAAAAAATAAAATTATAACGCCGATGGCAGGATTTGAACCTACAATTCCTTTCGGAAACGGTTATCTATAATATTATTCGAGACCGTTGCCATACCTGATTAGGCTACATCGGCAAATACTAATAAAACTATATTCTTGTTTATAATGATTTCTTAGAACTATTAGTTATCCCATAAACATCCAGTTTTTGAATCTTTAACTTTGTTATATGATTCTAAATATTTTATACATCTTGAACATTGAATTTCATTATCATTTAAAAACCTTGCATAACCATTATTCAAAAGCAATAATCCAATATCAGTACCGTTAATGTTAACATATCTTAACAACCTATTGTATACATCTCTGTCAGGTGCTAATTTATCAGCATTCAAAGTTACGTTCTTGCCTACTAAAATCTTTACCAATTCTTTCTTACCATTATCATAACATGATTTAATCCTGCTCTTCTTAACACTAAGATCAATAAAATTATCTATTCTATCATCAGAAATATCAGGATAATCAATACCTAAAACTCTAACGTGTTTTTCACTACCATTTATATCAACAACATAGGTATCACCATCAATAACTTCTTTTACATATGCATTAACTGGAGAAAAATTCCTGCTAAAATGTACTGAATCGTCAGCTGTACATGAACATAGTAATATCAATATTAAGATAATCTCTTTCATAATATCAATAAAAATAACCAAAGTTAAAAACACTTTATCAAAAATTATTGAAAATCCTCCAATATAATTGGAAATCCAAACAATAACTTATATAAATATAATAACAACAAAATAGGATATGCAAGACAAGATTCTAGAGATGTTAATGCAGAAAGATGAGATAACATGGCAGACTATCTTACTTGACTTAATAAAAACAGGTGAGATGGATCCGTGGGATGTAGATATCTCAATATTATCAAAACAGTATCTTGAGACAATAAAAAAATTACAGGAATCAAACTTATTCCTATCTGGAAAAGTATTATTGGCTTCTGCTATATTATTAAAGATAAAATCTGAAAAATTATTATCAGAAGGAATAGCTAATCTTGACAATATGATGTTCCCACATGAAGAGATTGAGGAATTAGATGATTTTGGAAGCAAAAGAATAATATTAGATGTAGAACCAAAACTTACAATAAAAACACCACAATCAAGAAAGAAAAAAGTAAGTGTAAATGATTTAATAGAAGCATTAGAGAAAGCACTTAATGTCAATGAGAGAAGATTATTGAGACTGGCTGAAAGAAACAGGGTTCCTGAGATGATAATGCCTGAGAAACCAGTAGATATAACATTATTGATAAATGACTTATTAAAACTTATATCGCTGAAGATAGACGGAAAACCAATAATCACTTTTACAGAATTAGTGGGGAATGATGAGAGAAGGCAAAAATTAGCTGCTTTCTCACCATTATTGCATCTAGCTAATCAGGAAAAAATAGAATTACACCAAGAGAAATCATTCGGTGAGATAAATATAAAATTATATGAGAAAAAAGATTAAAATAATGATTCATCTTCTGATTTGAATCTTTTCATATTACCCTTAAGAATATTAAACCTGTTCCTTAAACTAGTAAGATTAGCAGATATTTCAGGAATTGATTGATTCAATTGTGGAGAAATCTGAGAGAAAGGCAATTTATTCTTATAAGAAGAATTAAGATTTGATAGATGCTTATTCAGTTCGTTTGAATGTTTTACGATAAAATCAAACTGAACTGTAGGACCTACAGCTTTTTCATATTCTGATTTGAATTCTTTAATAGAATCAATAAAAGGTTTAACACTCTTAGTTATTGTCTTCTCAATCATATCAGACATCCATACATGACTAGAAAGAACTCTTTCAGATTGTTTACTTTGTACTTTATATTTAATATCACTAACGAAAGATTCAATATTATTCAAGTGAGATTCCATATCCTCTAATTTTGCCATAGTAATCTGATGCTTTTTTAGTTTAAATATTTTATCAAACCTAAAATCCTATTTATTTGAAAACATATTTTATAAAAACTATTTGAAAAACTATATAAATATGTAGAATATTTAACACATATAACACTTTGGAGGGATAGAATTGAATAGAAAAAAATTAGGAATAATTATTATAATGACATTAGGGTTGTTTTTGTTATTGATTGGTGTAGTAATGGCTTACACTTATACAAATAACCTGCAGATCAATACATTACCGGATGATGCTAAAGTATATATTGATGGAGAATTAAAAGGGACAACACCTATATTATTAACAGATTTATATGATACAAATCTAAATGCAGTAAACAGCTGGGAGAAAAGACATTGGCTACAAATATATAAAGATGGATGGAAATCAATACATCAATATATAACAACACCAGCAGGATCAAATGCTACATTAAATCTAGATATGCAGACAGACCCTCAGATAAGGTTTGTAGTTCTATCAGATCCTGCAGGAGCAAGAGTATGTATAAGAGATCATGCTGAATGTCCTGGAAGAACACCAATAACATTCAACTTTTCAGTACCAGACTATACAAACGTGTACACATGGAAACTTATGTTGAACCTGGACGGATACTATGATAGTGTAACATATCATACTATGAAAGCGGGAGAGACGAAAGTAGTGAGTTTGATGTTAAATAACAGAAATAGTGTTGGAACATTAAATGTTGGAACAAATCCATCAGGAGCAAAATTGTATATAGATGGAGTATTGAAAGGTGTGACACCTGCTACAATAGGAAGATTAAGTGTTGGTATTCATACAATCAGATTAACAAGGGAAGGATATGAACCTTATCAGGCAACATTTTCTATTACAGGACAGCAGGTAACAAAACTTACAATAGATCTTGTACCAAAGTAACTTTTATTTTTTTTTAAATAATTTTATTAATAACATCACTTATTAGAATATTTAAATGAAACAAGTAACAGATAAAAAACTAGAGAAATACTTTGATGTGACAGGAAGAGCACTGAAGAAAGTCAAGATAAATAGTACTGCTAAGATAAATGTCAAGGAAGCAGCTGAGGATTTCTTAGACATGGCAAAAAGATATTATTCAGATGCAAAACATTTTAGAGATAAAGGGGATTATGTAACAGCATTTGCAGCATTAAACTATGCACATGGGTGGTTAGATGCGGGAGCAAGAATAGGATTATTTGATGTAGATCATGATAGTGAGTTATTTACAGTTGATTAAAGAAAGTCTTTTATTTTAAGTTATTTTTATCTAAATCTATGGCAATAAATGTTTTGGTAGTGAATGAACTAATTGATGTAATAAAAGATCCAAATATAATCTTTCATATATATGATCTGGAAGACAATCTATTAAAAAATTTAAAACTTTTAAAATATGTTGATCCATACAGCGATACTTATTTTAACACTTTACAATTTGAAGACTTAAAAAAAGATTGTGAATTCGTGAAAAATAATTTAAAAGATAATAATATAATAGAATCAATGAAAAAAATAATGGATTTAATAGATGATGTAAAAGATGATACTGGCATATTCATCTTGTTTGTTGGTGATTGACCATAAGATTTAAATTCTAATATAAACAAAATTGATATTATGAAAGAGGTAATAGTATTTTCCTTAGGTGGAAGCTTAATAGTGCCAGATAAAGTAGACCATAATTATCTAAGCAAATTTAAAAACTTCATAAAAACACTTTCTAAAAAATATAATATAGTAATAGTAACTGGGGGAGGAAAAACTGCAAGAGAATACATGAAAGAAGTAAAAGATGAAAAAGTAAAAAGTCTAATAGGAATAATGACAACAAAACTAAATGCAAGATTAATTTCCGGGTTATTCAATATTACAAAAGCTATACCTGATACTTTAAAAGAAGTAAAAAACCAAATAGAAGAGAATAATATCGTTGTAACTGGAGCACTAGGATTACAACCACATATGACAAGTGATGGAAATGCTGCAGAGATAGCTGAATATATTAAAGCTAAAATATTTATTAATTTAACAAATGTAAATGGATTATATGATAAAGATCCAAGAAAGTATAAAGATGCGAAATTGATAAGTTATGTTGACTATGGATCATTTATTGACATAATAAAAAAAATAAAATATGAAGCAGGACAACACTTTGTATTAGATCAAGCAGCTGCAGAAATAATAACAAGATCAAAAATAGAGACTGCAATACTAAATGGTAAAGACTTTAATAATTTAAACAGATTTTTTGATAAAAAAGAATTTATTGGAACAATAATCTCATGAAAACAATCATAATAACAGGAACACCGGGAACAGGAAAAACAATAATAGCCAAAAAATTAGCTAAAAAAATAAATTATGAATATATTGATGTTAATGAAATAATAAAGAAAAATAAACTAAATAATAAATATTTAAAGAAGTTTGACACATATGAAGTAGATGAAAAAAAACTAAATACTCTATTAATAAAAATAATAAAGAATTCTAAAAATAATCTAGTAATTGATAGTCATTTAAGCCACTATTTAAATAAAAAATATGCAGATTTATGCATTGTAACAAAATGTGATATAAAAGAACTGAAGAAAAGACTAAATAAAAGAAAATATTCAAAAATAAAAATAAGAGAAAACTTAGATGCTGAAATATTTGATGTGTGTCTAGTTGAAGCTAAAGAAAATAAACATAAAATCCTAATTGTTGATACAACAAAGAAAAAAGTTGATGAATGTCTTAGAGAAATAATTAAGAAATCATGATTATTTACCGAATCTTCTGTTTCTTCTAGAGAACTCCTCAATACATTTGATTAAATCTTCTTTCTCAAATTCAGGCCATAACTTGTCAGGCAAGAATATTATTTCAGAATATGCTGATTGGTACATTAAGAAACCTGATAATCTTGATTCTGAAGTCCTGATAATTAGATCTGGATAGGATTGAAGATAAAGATTTTTCTTAAAACTTTCTTCATTAATGTCATTTATCTTTAATTTTCCTTCTTTAACTTGCTGCACTATCTTTTTTGTAGCGTCAATAATTTCAGATCTACCACCATAACCCATTGCAAAATTAATTGTGTAAGGTCCATTATTAATTGTTAAGTCCATAAGTTCATTCATAATCTTCTGAATAGTTTTTGAGAACATAGAAATTCTTCCAATAAATCTTACTCTCAATTCTTTTAATTTTTTCTTATCATCTCTAAGTTCTTTGAAAGCTTTTTCGAAAAGTTTCATTAAAAAATTAACCTCTTCTTTAGGTCTTGCAAAGTTTTCAGTAGAAAATGTATAAACAGTTAATTCTTTAACACCTAATTCTTTACACCAATCCATTGCCTTTTTAACTTTTTCATAACCTACTTCATGACCTTTCAACGGAGCAATCCCTATCTTCTGTGCATATCTCCTATTACCATCAAGGATAATACCAATATGCTTAGGCAACACTTTTTTTTCCATAGAATCAATTACCGAATAATATTTATAAGTCTTGCTACTATTAAGAATATATGGCAACAGACATTGTTTTAATAGAAAAAAATAATGAAATAGAAAAATTTGCAAAAACATTAGGATATAGTAAAATTTTCTTCAAAGATGAAATAGAAAAATTAAATATGAAAGAGGCAAAGGACTATACAGAGGCAAGGAGATTAGTGGAGAATAAATCAGTAAAAATATTACTTAATCCTCATACATTTGGAAAGAGAGACAATTATACTGCAGACAGACCTGGATTAGATCATATATTAGCAAGCATGGCAAATAAAAATGATATAAAAATAGCATTTAGCTTGAATAAAATAAATAATTTAGTTGAGATGAACTGGGTAATGCAGAGTATAATGTTATGCAGGAAATACAAAGTAAGAATGTTATTCTTTACAATGGCAGATAATGAATATAAACTTGTTTCAAGAATAGACTTCATAAGTTTATTGAAAATATTAGGAATGACAGGTGGAGAGGCAAAAAAAGCACTAGAACTCCAAATTCTTGAAATTAAGACATAACCAAACTTTTATATATATTTTAAATGTCTATAATCTTAAAGATATTATCAAGAGGTGATATATTTGAAAAAAAACACAAAAGAAAATAACAGTAAAAAAGAGAATAATAGCAAAAAGTATTTATTAATAGGGGCATTAGTGGTTCTAGCTTTATTAGCAATCTTGTACTCCACACAATTTACAGGAAAAGTATCAAGAAATCCTGGAGTTGCGAGCATAGAGATACAATCTGAACCGACAAATTCTAATGTAATCATTGATGGTGATTTAAAAGGGAATACCCCAAAGGTGTTATCATTAAGTCCTGGTGAGCATGATATTATGATTTCAAGACCAGGTTATGAAACTTATGTTGGCAAATTGTCATTAGTAGTAGGAAGGAACGAACCTTTACTATTCTACTTAGCACTACAATCTGCAGAAGAATAAACTTCAAAACATTTAAATTCTTTTTAATTTTTTAATTATCATGAAACAAAAATTACTGAAACCAAGTTTAAGGGAGAAAAAAAGATACTTAGTGTATCAGGTAATAAGTGAGAGGGATATAAATCCAATCATAATAAAAGAGAATATACTAAAAACATTTAAAGAGTATTTCGGTAATATAATACTGTCAAAAGCTGATATGAGATTTATAGATTATAAAGATAATAAAGGAATAATAAGGATAAATAACAAATACTTAGATAATCTGAGAGCAAGTTTCTGTTTATTGGGAAAGGTTAATAAAGAGGAAATAATCGTAAGGAGTCTAGGTGTATCAGGAATGATAAATAAAGCACGATCTAAATTTATGAACGGAGGTGTTTCATAATATGCAACCAACAATAACTCACCAGATGATGGGATATGATAGAAGTAGTACAATGTTCAGTCCGGACGGAAGATTACTACAAGTAGAATATGCAAAAAAAGCAGTAAGACAGGGAACAACATCATTAGGAATAGTGTGCAAGGATGGAGTATTATTATTAGCAGATAAAAGAATCATAGGGAAATTAATAATTCCAGACAGTGTTGAAAAAGTATTTGAGGTAGACGGTCATATAGGTGCTGCTGCTACAGGATATCTAATGGATGGAAGAGTGCTGATAGAGAGAGCACAATTAATAGCACAACAATACAGAGTAAATTATGATAGTCCTATGGATACATTATTATTAGTAAAAGAAATTGCTAATATGAAACAGGCATATACACAATTCGGAGGGGCAAGACCATTTGGAGTAAGTGTATTATTTGCTGGTGTTGATGATGATGGACCACAATTATTCTTGACAGATGTAACAGGAATATATTTTCAATACAAGGCAACAGCAGTCGGAGAGGCTGAGGTACAATTAAATGAGATACTTGAAAAAGAGTATACAGATGATGTAACACTAGAGAATGGAATGAAACTGGGTGTCAGTGCTTTCAAAAAAGTATTCGGAAAAGACTTTGATGTTGAGAGAATAGATGGGGCTTTCATAAAAACAGCTGACAGATCATTCAAGAGAGTTGACAAAGATTACCTAAGAAAATTAGCTAAGAAGGTGTAAATATGGCAAATGAAGCAGAGAAATCTGTAATTGCCAAGCTAAAGAGAGAGGGGAAAAACTTTGAAATATTAGTCTATCCTGAAAAAGCTTTAGAATACAAAAAGGGAAAGCCTATTCCTATAAATGATGTAATCGTAGTAGAGGAGATATTCACTGATTCTAAAAAAGGATTAAGAGCTTCTGAAGGAGATCTAGAGAGAGGATTTGGGACATTAGAAAAACTAGAGATATGCAAGACCATAATAAAAGATGGAGATGTGCAGCAGACAGCTGATATGCTAAGAAAAGGATTAGAAGAGAGAAGAAAACAGGTAGCACACTTGATACACAGAAGTTGCATAGATCCAGTTACAGGAAAGCCTCATCCACAACAGAGAATAGAGAATGCAATAACTGAGGCAAAGGTAAGGATAACAGATGAAGATGCAGAAAAACAAGTCAAAGATGTCATAGATTCAATAAAGAGAATAATACCCATAAAGTTCGAGACAAGAGTATTGTCAATAACAATACATGGACCAACAGCTTCAAAATGCTTCCAGACATTAAAACAGTATGGGACAGTAAGCAAAGAAAGATGGTTGAATGATGGAAGCCTGAATGTAATTCTAGAAATACCTGCCGGACTGCAGGAAGAGTTAGAGATAGATTTAAATAGGTTAACGAAAGGTCATATAGAGACAGAGATAGTGGAGAAAAGATAGAAAATGACTGGATTATTAGTTAATGATAGAGATATAGTGTTTCCAGGGCATGTATTGGCTGAGAGCATAGAATTCTTACCTGGCGAAGACGTAATAAGAGAGAAAGAACAATTAATTTCTACAAAAATAGGAATAGTAAGCATAAACGGAAGATTTGTAAAATTAGTACCATTAGTTGGTCCATATATCCCAAAAAGAGATGATATAGTAATAGGAAAAGTAGTAGGAATAGGAATGAATGGCTGGAGATTAGATATAGGCTGGGCATTTGAGGCTAACTTAAACTTAAAAGATGCAACATCTGATTTCATAGAAAAAGGAGCTGATTTAACAAAATACTTTGATTATGGAGATTATCTTATGCTAGGAATTTCCAATGTAATAAGTACAAGAATCATAGACTTAACAATGAAAGCACCTGGACTGAAAAAACTAGGAGAGGGACAGATAATAAAAGTAGGAAGTACTAAGGTTCCTAGAATAATAGGAAAACAGGGAAGCATGATAACAATGATAAAAGATTATACAGGATGCAGGATTTCAGTAGGACAGAATGGAGTAGTCTGGATAAATGGAGACAGTCCTGAAAAAGAATATTTAGCTATAAGATCAATAAGAAAGATAGAAGCTGAAAGTCATATTACAGGATTAACAGATAGAATGAAAGAATTCTTGGAGCAAGAGAAAAAATGAACAAAGTTTACGATAAAAGATTTGACGGAAGAAAATTTGATGAGATGAGACCAATGGAGGCTAAGGTTGGAGTAGTACCAAGAGCTAATGGAAGTGCAATGTTCAGAATGGGTGGCACAATAGCAATAGCAGCTGTATATGGTCCAAAAGAATTATACCCTGCATTCATGCAAGACCCAACAAAAGGAATACTAAGATGTGATTATAACATGTTTGCATTCTCAGGAGCTGGAGACAGAGTAAAACCTGGAGGAAATAGAAGATCAAAAGAGATATCAATGGTAACAGAAAAAGCTTTATTACCTATGCTAGATTTAAGTGCATATTCAGGAGCAGTAGTAGATGTATCAATAGAATTAATACAGACAGATGCAGGAACAAGGTGCGCTGGAATAACTGCTGCAGCATTAGCATTAGCAGATGCAGGAATACCAATGAAAGATCTGATAACAGCAGTATCTGTAGGAAAGGTAGAGGATAAATTAATTGTAGATTTAAATTACGAAGAGGATTCATATCCAGAAGGAGTAGACCTGCCAGTTGCTATGTCAACAAGAACTGGTGAGATAACATTATTACAGATGGATGGAAGATTAACAAAAGAAGAATTAAAAAAATTATTAGAGATGGCAAAAAAAGCATGCAATGAGATAAAAGAAGTCCAGATAAAAGCATTAAAAGAAAAATATTTATTAGGTGGGAAATAAAAATGTCAGACATAGTAAGAAAACACACATTAAAATTATTAGAACAAAATACAAGAAGTGATCTAAGAAAATTAGATGAATATAGAACTATAACATTAGAATATGGTGCAGTTTCAGGAGCAGAAGGATCTGCAAGAGTAAGAATAGGAGATACAGATGTACTTGCAGGAGTAAAATTCGAGGTAGGAAAACCATTTTCAGATACACCAGACCAAGGATCAATAATGGTCAATGCAGAATTAAGACCAATGTCAAGTCCAGATTTCGAGCCAGGTCCTCCAAGCATAAAAGCAATAGAGATGGCAAGAGTGATAGATAGGGCATTAAGAGAGGGTGGAGCTATAGATTTTAAGAAATTATGTATAAAAGAAGGGGAATCAATGTGGATGGTAATAGTAGATATCTACCCAATAAATGATGCAGGAAATTTATTTGATGCAGCAAGCTTAGCAGCTTTAGCAGCAATAAAAGATGCAAAATTCCCGAAAATCAATTCTGAAAATAAAATAGATTATCATGAGAGCACAAATAAAAAGATAGATATGGGAACAATGCCATTATCATGTACAATATATAATATCGGCGGAAAAATATTAGTAGATCCTACAAATGATGAAGAAGAATTATGCGATGCAAGAATAACAGCAGGTGTATTAGAAAACGGATCCATATCATCATTACAGAAAGGCGGGGATTACGGGCTGACAATAGATCAGGTAAATGAGATGGTAGATGTAGCTATCAAAAAATCAAAAGACCTAAGGAAGGTAATGCAAAAATGAAATACACAAAATATGAGAGAGCAAGACTAATAGGAGCAAGAGCTTTGCAGATATCAATGGGAGCACCATTACTAGTAAAATTAACAGAGGAAGATCTAGACAGGATAAATTATAACCCTGTTGATATAGCAAAAATGGAACTTGAAAAAGGAGTACTTCCTATAACAGTAAAAAGACCAATGCCAATAAAGGTAGAATAAATTTTTATTTTTATGATAATTAAAAACTTCAAAAAAAACAGTATCTATTTCTGGAAGAATTCATTCAAGATAGAGAGCGATGAAAAAAATACTACACTAGATCTGAATATAAATGATGAAGACTATAAAAAAATAAAAACAGAATTAAATAATAAAAAAATAATTAATAGCGAAAACCTGAATTCTTTAAGAGAAAAATTAAATTTTCTTAATGACAATGATTATGCAAAACTTGAAGATCATATATTTGAGTGCATGAAAAAACCATGGAAACTACTCACTGAAAAACCTACACAGATACCAAGACCAATGAGCATAATATTTTCTAAAGACTTAGGAGTGAAAGAGTTTTTAATATTTTCAACAACATCACAACATTTTGATGCAGCACTAAATGCCAATAATCAGGTAACAGGAGAGGTAAATAAAAGATTAGTAAATGAGGACAGGAAAACAATAAGTGATGAAAAACTATTCATAATAATAAAAGAGGGAATTGATGAAGTATTCAAAGACCTAAATTTTGATCTAAGGCTTGGAATAAGACTTGACAATCATTCAAACGGAAAATATCTATATAATGGCAAAGAACTAAATGGTGCTGAACAGTTAGAATATGTAAAGACAATGATAGAGACTTATGGGCTTATATACGTAGAGAATCCATTCTATGAGAATGAGATAGAACTTTATAAAAAATTAAGTGAAGAGGTAAGACACAAATGTTTAGTATGCATAAATTCAAAAATAAATGAGTATTCAAGACAGGTAAAAGAGAGAGCATTCAATACAGCATTACTAAAACTAAATTCAATAACACAATTTGAGAATGATTCTAAGACATTAAAAGAGAACAATATCAATATACTAAGTGATTCAGATACAAAAGCTGATGTGCTTGCAGGATTAGGAATACCATTAGTAAAAATCTATAATAATTCAGAAGGGAACAAATTTGCAGAGAGAATAAAAATCATAGAAAGAGAATTAACAGAAAAATAAATCTGAAAGTCAATAAAAAATAGAAATATATATAAAGAAGATATATTATAGAATATATAATAAAAATGGAGGTGTTTTAGTTTGGGTGTAGAAGGATTAGTATCAACTGGAAATTTATTCTTAAAGCCATTAGAGCAATTATGGATGGATTTTATTCAAATTTTTCCTAATATAGTTGTTGCAATATTATTATTAATATTAGGCTATTTTGTCGCATTCATAGTCGGACATGTAGTCAAATGGTTATTAGAAAAAGTAGGTTTAAATAAATACATAAAAGAGGCGCATCTAACAAAAGAGATGGGACACACAAACGTTCCTAATCTAACTGGAGATTTAGTAAAATGGTTTGTATTCATAATATTCTTACAGGTAGCTGTAGAGATATTGAACTTGAGTACATTAAGCAGTCTATTAGACCAGTTCGTAAGATGGTTACCTAATGTATTAGTAGCAATAATAGTATTCTTTGTAGGAGTAGCTTTAGCTCATTATGTAGATTACAAGATAAGATCACATACAAACATGAGAGGAATGAAAGTCCTTAGTGGAGTATTGAAAGTTGTAATCTTATTCCTGTCAGTAATCATAGGATTAGGACAGATAGGAGTAAAAGTTGGAGTATTAGAGAATGCATTCTTGATATTAGTAGGAGCATTAGGACTAGGATTTGCATTAGCAATGGGAATAGGCTTAGGTCTTGGATTAAAAGACGAAGCTGAAGACATAGTAAGCAAATTCAAGAAGAACTTATAACTCTTTTATTTATT
>JBBSWW010000004.1:33143-36507 GCA_038046085.1 Nanobdellota archaeon
GGATTACATATAGGAACAAAATTCAGAACAAAGGCAATGATGCCATTCATATACAAAGTAAGACCAGATGGATTAAGTGTATTGAATGTACAAAAAATAAATGAGAGATTAGAACTCGCTGGAAAATTATTATCAAATTACAAGCCAGAAGAGGCATTAGTAGTATGCAGAAGAGAGAACGGATGGAGTGCAGTAGAAATGTTCTCAAAAGTAACAGGAATAAGATCCTTTGCAGGAAGATACCATCCTGGTGTATTAACAAATACTAAACTAGAAGATTTCATAGAGGTAAAATTAATCTTTGTTACAGACCCATTCCCAGACAAGAACTTAGTAGAAGATGCTGCTAAGATAGGAATACCAGTAATTGCATTATGTGATACTAATAATGAACTAAATAATCTTGATTTAGTAATTCCATGCAATAATAAGGGAAAAAAGAGTTTGGGATTGATATTCTACATACTTTCAAGAGAATACCAAAGAAACAGGGGAATAATCAAGAGCAACGACGAATTCACTTACAAGATAGATGAATTCAGCCCAGAATAATTCTCTTATTTTTTTAATATTTTATTTTTTAAATTTCTAAAAACAATATAAATTACCTAAAATCTTCCGAAAGGTATATATATTTATTCCTCTATAATATTAATGAGGCTATGGAAATAATGGTTTTTGATGACTTAATGACAGTGATGCAGGTAAGGCCTAATTATTCTATTGTATATCAATTCAAACCAACATTAAAACTAGAAAAAAGACATGTGAAGACACAGAAACATTTCATAACACACATAAAAGAGTTATCAACAAACTGGAAAGATGGAAGTTATTTTTTAAAATCACCTAAAGGAACATTTGCATATTTCAATATTAATGGAAACAAAATTTCATTAGCAAAAAAATCAAAATTAGGAAAAGAATATTTATGCTGGCAATACTTTACAGATAGTAATATTGGTTCTAAGAAAATGAAAACAGCAGCTATAAAAATAAAAGCTAAATAATTCTAGTATAAATCTTTGTTTTATTATCTATGAAACTTATTTTATTATTTGATTTTATACTGATGTTGTCACTTAAATGTAATTCTAAATTTTTATATATAACTTATTTGATTAAAATATTAATAAAACTAAAAGAGGTTGATGTAATTGAGAAATTTAATAAAAAAAGGCACATTATCTATATTGTTATTATTTGTTTTTGTTTTGATTTTTGGGAGTAGTTTAGTTTCTAGTCAGTTCTTTGATAGTAATGCACCAAGTTGTGCAGCTTCTACATGTCCAAACGGAGCTCCAGGAACACCAATAGGTGTTAATACTACTGATAATGATCTAGTAATTGGAGAGAATTCAGTAGAAACTTTTAATTTTACAATATGGTGGAATTCAACATCAACATTCAACGTAACTTCAGTTAACTTCTCATTTGTTAAAGGAAATATAACATTAAATGATTCACATGGAAGTTTAATTGCTGGGGGAACTAATGGAAGTGCAGTTCCTAACAGAACAATAAATGCAGGTGTATTTAATAGATGGGTATGTACAAATTTCACTAGTAGAGCACTAGGTTTAAATGTGGCTGGTGGAGCAGATTACTCTTGTAGTCCAGCAAACGCAACTGGAACATCAGTTTCTTCAGCTGGAGAACATTGGATACCAACAAATCTTTCATCATTCTGGTTTGTAGTAAAATCTGCAAATGCATCAAATGATACAATGTTAGGGTTAGATAGAAATACTGAGACACCTGGAAATATTGTAATAAATATTACAGTAAATGTTTCAGCAAGTTATATGACAACTGTTGGAATAAACTCTACTGTTGTTAGATTAACATTAGATACAGCACCCCCAAGAATAAACTTGACAACTCCATTAAATGGAACATGGGTAAGTTCTAGAACAGTAAACTTCTCATATATACCAACAGATAACTTCCTAAAGAACTGCTCATTAGTAGGAGACTTTAGTAGTCAAGGAGGTTTCAGAACAAATCTAACGGTAAATAGTACAGGAGATGGAACAGAATTTGGAAGAAATTCTTATGATGGAGTAGTAAACGGAAATGGTTCAGTAAATAACATTACAGCAATAAAGATTCCTGACAATAACACAGGATATACATGGGCAATATCTTGCTATGATAGAGTACACCATTTGAACTTTACAAAAGATAACTACACATTATATGTAGATGCAACAGCTCCAGGATTACAAACTGCGACATCATCTGGGGGAAATTCCCTACAGAATGGACAGATATCAACATTGACATGTAGTTCAAATGAGGTTAATCCTAGAACTACAAGAGTAAGTATCTCTGGAGAGTCAGTTGCTTTGAAGACATGTTCAAGTGCACAATCTTGTAGTACTAGTTATACATTTGATGGAACTGGAACAAGGACAGTAACTTGTTATTCAGATGACAAGGCTGGAAATTCAGCTACAAAGACATTGAGCATTGAGGTAACTTCAACTTCAAGTAGTGTTGATTCATCATCTTCTGGAGGTAGTGGTGGAAGTGGTGGAAGTGGTGGATCTAGTTCAGTAGCAGTCAATACACAGGAACCAAACCAAGAGGTAAAGTATACTGTAAACAACAATGCTATTGGTGTAAATGAAGTAAAGTTCACACCTGATAGTGCAGTAAGCAATGCAAAAATTACAGTTAACTCATTAGCAGCTCCAACAGCTGGAGTTACTGCCCCTGAAGTAACTGTATACAAATACTTCGAAGTAAATAAAGTAAACTTCGGAAATGCAAATGTAAAGACAGCAGAGCTTACAGTTACAGTATCAAACACATGGTTAACTGAACATGGAATGAGCAAAAATCAAGTAGCATTATTTAGACATCTAAATAATAATTGGGAAGAATTACCAACATCTTATGTAAAAGAACAAGGTGGATACCAATACTACACAGCAAAAACTGCAGGTTTTAGCTTATTCGCAATAGGTACAAAGAAAGTTGAGACAACAACTGAAACTACTTCAGAACCAACTGTAGAACCAACTACACTAGGCACTACAAAAGAAAAAACAAATGTAATGCCATTCGTACTAGTATTAGTAGCACTAATATTAATAGCTGGAATAGTATACTTTGTACTGAATAAGAAAAACCATTAAGTGTAAAAAACGCAAGATAGCTTGCGCAAATTTTCTTTTTTTTAATAATCTTTATATATACATAGAATACAATAAACTAGAGGTTGATGACATTTGAAGAGAGCTAAGATTGTAGGATTTGTTTCAATAAAAGGTGGTGTTGGAAAAACAACAACAGTTTCTAATCTAGGATTAATACTTGCTAAAACTTTCAAGAAAAAAATCTTAATAGTAGATGCAAA
>JBBSWW010000004.1:36607-66257 GCA_038046085.1 Nanobdellota archaeon
TTAGGATTAGAATACATACAGGATCTAACAAAAGTTCCTGTAGTCAGTGTATTAAAAGAGGATGAGAAAATATTAGAGGCATTATCCAAGAGTAAACCACTATCAGCACTAAACAATAGCAGAGATAGTGTTGTAGAGTATAAGAAATTAGCTGCTGCTTTAATAGGTGAGAGATACCAAGATAAAAGAATAAAATCAAGAGTAAAAGGATTATTTACTAAGAAAGTAACACAAGATGAAGTAAACAGAGCTATTGTAATGGTAAGCCATTATTAGTTAGTTTTATAAATTTATTTTCTTTTATGATCTTATGACAGACTTAAGATTAGTTGATACTGATAAAGTTAGCGAACCTTTAACATTAGAGCAAGCTGAAAAGAGATATGTTGAAGCAGAAAGAAGATTTTCAACTATAAGAGAATATTATGATAAGGATATTGTAGGAAGATTCAGAATAAATATGAAAGAACCTGATAAAGAAGTTTTGATGGAAGTTGTTAGAGAATTATTGCATTTACCATTAGAAAGATGTGTACAAGATGAAATAAATCCTTTAGATCCTCATGCAGATATAAGTCACTCTCTTTTCTACAAAATACCTATATTACAAGAAAGAGTTTTATTATATTTGACTAAATTTAGAGATACTGGTGTAGAATTATTAGGATATAGAGATATTTCAGATTTTTAAAATTATTTTTTATAAAATTAAGCAGCTTTAGCTTCTTCTTTCTTAGGCATAGCTTCTTCCAAAGACTTAGAACCATATTTAGTTACTTTCATATTCAATTGAACTATATCAACATTGATTAAATTACCAACAACAGTCTTACGTTTTCTCATACCCTTGTAAGGAATATGAACACAAGGACCTTTAGATAATAAAGCAGATTTCTTACCGAAACCAGGCATATCAGGTCTAACTGGGCAACCAGATTTATCAGAACCACCTGTTATCTTTAATTCGTAACCATCTAATTCTAATTCTGAACCGTTAACCTGTTCTCCTACTTTTCTATTATTGAAAATATTGTCAGGTAATACTTTTTGATAGGACTTTCCTGTCTTAGGATCATTAACAACAACTTTAAGTTCTGCCATAAAAAGTGAAAAGTTGAAGGGTTTATAAAGATTACTTTTGATATAAAATAGGCTAAAATTGCTTAATCCTGAGATTTAATATAAATTTTAAGAGGACCTAGAAATGGTGTAAATATACTTTTAGGATTATTTTCTAGTATATCTTCAAGTTCTGGAATAGATATCCATCTATGATTCTTTGCAGATTCTGTATCCTTAGTTTTTCCAGTAGCTTCACATCTAAAAATAAAAGTAAAATAAGGACCTTCTAAAAACTGTGAAACACAGAATGGATAAAAAACTTCAGAGACATCACCATTATTGAAATAAGTATTTGATTTATTGCATAATACTCTTGTTAATTCAAGATTGCATTCTTCTTTAATCTCTCTTCTAAGAGCTGAAAAAATATCTTCACCTAATTCAACTTTACCACCAGGGATTTCTAAAGTGCCATGATATTTTATGTTAATTTTATTATTCTCTTTTATATCAATCCTTTCCTGAACTAGAATCTTTTTTTCTGTAGAGGAGTTATCTTCAATAATAGCTCCAACAACGCTTATAGGGAAACCATATTCTTGCATATCTTTAACTTAATTCTTATATTATATAAAACGTAGATGGGAGATAGCGGAACAAATTATAAAATTAATAACAAATATTTAGAATAAGTTAACTAAATGCCCCAAGATGGTAAAGTTTTTCTTTTAATTTCAGCAATCTCTTTCAAAGCTTCTTTCTCATCTGCTTTAAGTGTATCTTTTAATTTTTTATAAATCTTGAACTGTTCTTCATTAATATCTGAATATAGAATATCTCCTTCCTTAACCTGTCTTCCTACTGTAACTCCAGCAAGAGCTAGAGCAATAGATTGTCCTTTAACAGCTTCTTCAATAGATTTTCCTTCATGCTGAATACTTTTAGCATCAGTGATATAAGTTTCACGCATCAAAGGAGTTCCAGATTTTAAAGTTCCTAATAAAATATCAACACCAACAACTGCAGGATTAGATTGCCTGAAAACATAACCTTCTAAAATCTTAATCTTACAGGGTCTTACTAGATTTTTTAATTGCTTAGATTCCATCTCAGATTTTTTATTATTATACCATTCTTCAAATTTATCAACAACAGAATAAATCACATTATTTGTTATAACTACAACAGATTCTGAATGTAAAGACTTAACACTGAAACCAACAACAGCTTTGTATAAAGGATTAATATTAGCATCTGCTTCTGCAATATCCTTTTTAGAGATATCACCAATAGATGCTCCTTTGATCTTAACTTTCTTATCTTTCATCAAGTTGATCAATGCTTCCAAAGAACCTAATGAATCTGCTTTCAAAATTATCCCTTCTTCATCAATATCAAAAGTAGTCTCTTCAATCTGTTCATTAATATCAATCTTTATCTTTTCAAGATCTTTATTAGCAACTTTGACTGGCATTCCAGGAATTATATTAGTAGAATCCTGAGGAGAAATTTTAACTCCAATAGCAGCTTGAGCTTCTTTCAAAGGCTTAAGCTGATTTTTTTCAACAATAAACATAGCTTTCACTTTAGTAACAAGAGGACCATTCAAAGTACCTATAACAATCTTATCATTAACTTTTATTTTACCTGAATAGATTATAGTGTCCATGCAAGTTCCTAAACCTTTTTCTTCAGAAACTTCTAAGATAGTACCTTCACCAGGAGCTTCATCATTATATTCTAACTGAGATTCTAAAAATCTTTGAGCCAAACCAGTAACCATCATCAATAATTCCGGAATACCCTCAGAAGATCTTGCTGATATAGGTGTGATAGCAATAGTCTTAGTGAAATCATCAATACGATCATAACGATCAGCAGCTAACTTGAAACTATCATACAATTTAGAGATAATAGAATAAAATTTTTCATCAAACAATCTTTTAACAGAATCATTCTGTTTCTCGAAATTTTTCTTGAAAGAAATATTAGGATTTGAAGCCCATCCATTAATTAAATCAATTTTATTTAAAGCAATAATAAAAGGAGTCTTGTTATTTTTAAGGATCTCAATAGATTCAACAGTCTGAGGTTTAACTCCTTCATTTATATCAATAACCAAAACTGCAATATCTGCTAATGCCCCGCCACGTTTTCTTAAATTATTAAAAGCCGCATGACCTGGTGAATCAATGAATAACAAACCAGGAACTTTAACTCTTTTAATATCAAGTAAATCATTGCAAATATCTTTAATAGCTTCTATTGAAATTGAATAAGCTTTTATTGATTGAGTAATTCTACCCGGCTCTGATTTTACTATAGAACTTTTTTTAATACAATCTATCAGTGAACTTTTACCATGATCCACATGACCCATAATTGTAACGATAATTTGTCTTAACATTTTTTTATTCCCAATAATTCTCTTTTATCTTCTTCATTCAAAAATTTATTTGATTTTATTTTTTTATTTGTCCTTAGATATTGAGGAATAAATTCATAAAATTTTATAAAGGTATCCCTAACGCTCTCTCTTGTTTGGCCCCCTCTATTATTCATTAATAGGTCAAATTGTTTTTTATGCTTATTTAGTTCAAAACCTATTTCATTATTATATAATTCTAAATCCTTCAAACGATAAATGTATATACTATGTGTTGCTGTTTGTTCAAATTCTTTATTTATATATAACTTTGAAAAATGTGAACTTGTATTAATATCAAATTTTGATAATATCTTTACTTCATCTTCTATTAATCTTATATTATCTTTCTTTAATTTATCTAAATTTTCTCTTGATAATTCATATTTATAATATGTTTTTTCTGTTTTAGGGTTTAAAATTTTTATATCAACTCTCTTTACTCTATTTATTTGGATTTTTGGGGATATAAAAAATTCGTTTTTGTTAAATCCAATACTTGGATAAAGAGAGGCTTCTTCGCTTAAATTCCCTTTCCACCATATTTTTTGAAAATTTTCATTGTTTAATATATAATCAGGAATTTTTATTTCATTTTGGCTTTTATTCCCTTTAACTAGCTTTATAAAATGTTTTGCAATGAAAGCCGGGAAATAGAGACAATTTGTTTCACTTCTTTTATCCATTCTCTCTTTTGGAACAAAAAATTCTCCAATTACTTTTTTTGATGCTGTTTTTAATATCTCTATTATTTCTCTGTCTTTATTATGATATTCTACTATCCTATTCCTTACTCTTCCTTCATTTATTACTCCTACATCTAATCTTACTCCTTCTTTTGTATCAAAATTTATAGGAATGTTTGGTTCTCTTATATTATCTATCTCTTCAATATTTTTTATAATAAAATCACTATCTATATCACAGAAATTACTAATTCTTTCTAATACATGTACTTTTAAATTTTTATTTTGACTTAAATTTTTCCATGTACGCAATTCAATATTCATTTTCCTTGCTATATTTGTAGGAGACTTTTCATTGCACTTTATTTCTGCTATTCTAATAATCTCCTCTATAGCTTCTTCTCTTATTGATATACTAGAGAACGGACTATCCGTGTAGGTTAGAATTGAATAATTATCCTCTTTTATCATTTTCTTAGAAGTATATTTTACATTAAAAAAGTTTGCATTTGTGTATAGAAAATATATATTAAAATATTTAAGTAATAATAACCATTATAAAGTAAATAATCAGTGTTGATACTATAGTAGTGAATATATTCTTCATATAGTCTATTTGGGCTACTTATAAATAAGAAACTTGACTACTAATAATTATACTATATTGGGGGTGGAAGAAATGGAAAGCGGTTTTTTGAGTAAAAGAATGGGAAGAAAAGAAAATAGATGGTGGGAACAAGAATTTGAAGATGACTCACTAAATGCAGAAGAATATGGAGTGCTGGATGGATATTACGGCGGAGATGATTAAAGAATAGATTAACGGAGTTGATAGAAGGCCTTGTTAACTCTCTTTAATTTATATCAAACAAAAAAAGAAAACGAGGTGAAAGAAAAAAATGAGAGATGAAATAAAAAGGGTGTTGAACTTCTTAAGAAAAGAGAATACAGAAAGTTATCATAACACTTATTCAGACAATTATGCAATGAAAATAAGCGTAGAGAACGGATGCAGGATAATAAGAGTAGAAAAATTCAATTAAATAACATGAGAATCATGAACAGTCTTGTATGAATGCAGTTCCTTATCAGAGAACCACAAAGCCACCTCAGATTTAGCTTCTTCCCTATTACCTGAAGCATGAACAAGATTTGGAATTGCACGATCATTATCATCTGCATGAGTGTAAGACATATGAGCAAAATCCCCTCTAATAGTTCCAGGAGGAGCAGTCTTAGGCTCAGTAGAACCAACAATCTTCCTAACAACCTCAACAGAGTCAATACCCTCAATACATATAGCAAGAACAGGACCTTCAGTTATCAAAACCAATAACCTGTCACGAACAGCCTGACCTCTCCTTATTGTTATATCTTCAGTATAGTGTTTCAAAGCTTTTTCCTTATCAGCCCAGACCATCTTCATACCAACAATCTTAAGGCCAGCATTCTCAAACCTAGTTATAATATTACCCATAAGACAACGCTTAACAGCATCAGGCTTCAATAAAACTAAACTCCTTTCAATCATAAACAAATGAGAAATTAAACTATTTATAAATTTAATGAAAATAATTATAGAATAATATAGTAAATAGAAGATTAGCTGAAAATTAATTACAAAAGCTTAAATATAAACTAATTGAAATAAACTAAAATGGAAAATTGGGAAAAATTCTATAAGGAAATGGATAATTCTCTTGAAGATGGAGATGCTAAAGATCTAATATTAAAAATAATCAGAGAGTCAAAAATAAAAAATTTCAAAGAGTTAAAATTCTTTTTAGGTTTAAAGAAAAGCCTTGGAGAGGTAAGTCCTAAAGTAGTTGATGAAGCATTACAATATGTTAAATTATTAAGAGTAATATCAGAAAAAAAGAATAATTAAATCTTACCTTTAGCTTTTCTACTATCTTCAGTCCATTTAACTTTTCTAGGATTCCTGCCTAACTGTAAATGGTTCTTTTCGCATTTAGAAGAGCAGTAGTAGAATATATTGGAATCATTCCTGACGTACATCTTACCAGTACCTTTTTCCATAATGTGACCGCAAAAACTGCATTTAACCATATTTACTTCCTACCCTGAGTAAGCTTACGAGCTTCAATCTCAGTCTCTCTAAGCATTAAAATGTCTCCAATCCTAATAGGACCTTTGACATTACGTCTTAAAATACGTTTAATATCACGACCTTCAAGAACTCTACAACGAACTTGGATAGCTTCTCCTCTCATACCAGTTCTTCCGATAACTTCTTCAACTTGAGCAGGAACAGCTTCAGTAAACAAAACTCCTTTAGCTTGAGTCTGTTGTTGTTTTTGAGCTTCAGGCTGTTTCTGTCCTTCTTGTTGAGGAACTTTCTCTTTCTTACCCTTATCAGAATGTTGTTCTTTTTCAGCCATTTTACTTCTTTAATTTAGCAGTAATTTCCTTAATCAATTGTTTAGAATCTCCTTCCTGAACAATAGCAACTGCAGATGTAGGTATATTCAAACCAATATTAGATGCAAGCTCTTCCTTAGTAGGAACAGGCACTAAAATTATGTCCTTTTCATCGCATAAAGCAGGCAAGTGCATAACAATCTCTTTAGGATTAACATCTTTAGCTACAAGAACAAGTTTTGCAACTCCTCTCTCAATAGCCTTAGTAACTTCATTAACTCCCTTCTTAATCTTTCCAGTCTTAGAAGCTACAGCAGCAGCCTCATAAGCCTTTGAAACAACTTCCTTTGGAATATCAGCATTCAAGTCCATATTAACCTCCACGTTAATCATCGGTTTAATAGAGAGGTGAAATATAGACTATTTATATAGTTTTCTACGAGAAATGATAGTTAACTTTCATAAGATTTAAAAATTAAGCAAACAAAAAGAATATTATGAAAACTTGGAAGATAGTTGTTTTGGTAGTATTGTCTATACCTATAATCCTTATTTTATTATTTGGATTAATGATAACATTTTTTTACCATCTTAATACAGAAAAGTTTACAATAATAAATAATAGCACTGAAAATATCTTAGTTACTGGCTATGGTATATGGGAAGGTAATTATACTACACAAGTTATTACCCATGAGAGTGATATTCTACCATTTGGAAATGTCAATGATATTGATGTACCAATCATAAATGGAGAGAAAAAAATATTTAGAATAAATAGGGATGATTCTGAATTAAAATATTTACTAATAAAAAACGAAAATGGAAAAACATGTAAAATGAAAACTGTAGAATATACAACAAGAAAAAATAATCATGCGGAGTGTTGTGCAGGAGCTTACAAGAAATATCATACAATACCAGAATTAAAAGAATTAGAATGTTATTAAAAAAATAAAAAGAATTATTTCTTTCTCTTCATAGAATGTTCAAGAAGTTTCTCAGTCTTGATATCAAGAATTGCAATGTTCCTTTCAAGAGTATAAATCTTCCTTAAACTCCAGACAATACCTAGAACTGCTCCAAGAATAACATATAAAACTAAAGTATTAGTATCAGTCATCATTTCACCTCTTATATTCTTTTTAGTGTATTACTTGTATAAAAATGTTTTGAAAAATTAATCCTTATCCATCAAATGTTTCATTATAACACCAAAAGCTGGTCTTGTAATCAAAACTCCAGCAGTAACTCCAACAATAGTTACAATAGCGAAACCTGTAAGCAAACCAGCACCTGCTCTCAATAAAGGAAGCATAGCAGCAACAGCAGTAAAGTAAGCAACTATGATAATGAAGAAAGCTTTCTTAATATTAGCCTTCATTTCATTAGGATTGCCTTTTAGAATATCATCTGTGATAACAATCTGATCATTAACACCAGTACCAATAGCAGCAATAATACCTGCAATAGCAGCAATATCAATATTGTTCTTGAACAGAGCAGAGAAACCTAAAATAATAAACATCTCACTGAAAACAGTAATCATGATAGGAATAACAATCTTGAAAATCCTGTATCTAATGTAAATAACTAACATAACACCAATAACAGCTAATAAACCTACTAATAATGCATTATTCAAGAAAGCCTCACCTAAAGATGGAGAGATATTATCAACTTTTTCAATAGTTAACTTAGTAGGAAGAGAACCAGTAATCAAGACAGTCTGTAATTTGTCTCTGTTAGCAATAGCATTTTTAATAGCATCTTTTTCAGTAGAACCAGAACCAGGACCTGAGATAACAATACGAGTTGCTTTATTACCTTTAAGACTAGAATCAACTTGCAAACTATCAACTAATACTCCATCAAGATAGAAATCAATAGTCTTTTCTAAAATTTTCTGACCAGAAGAAGTTGTATTAAGAGCTAAATCCTTAGTAATCCCAGCATGTCTAGATGCAGCTTGCTCGCTTAAAGATATCTCAAATTCAAATCTACATGAAACACCATCAACAGCTCTAGAACATGGAGTAACAATCCTTGAACATGTACCATCAGTCCTGCAAACATGAGTAATATCTTTATTACCACCTTCGAAAACAACATCATCACCAATCTTAGCTTCAAACTTACCCTGAGAAGCAACAAGATTCTTAACTTCCTCTTTAGTAGCACCTGAAATCTCAACAACAATATATCTATTGCCTTCAAGATCAGAAGATGATTTAATAGATAAATCTGAAAGACCATAAACATTCAAACGACGTTCCATAGTACCAATAACATCCTTAACCTGATCGTCAGATAATTTGCCTTCAGGTCTTAATAATACACGAGTACCACCCTGAAGCTCCAAACCTTTCCTTAGATTAGATGATGCTTCTTTAACAGGAGTAACACCAATATCATCAGAATTTTTTATCAGAACATAAGTCTGTTTACTAGTTGATACTCTAAGAGTTGAATTTTTTGGAACAGAATTAACTGCATTATCGAAATCAATAATTGTATCGACTTCTTTATTATTAACAGCTAATATCTTCTCCCTATCAGTAGGACTAATATCCTGTGAAGGAGAAACCATGCCTGCCATAGCAGCTGAACTATTAGAATCAATAGAACCAATTACTATACCCTTATGACCAAGATTATAATCAATAGCAAGGAAAGACATAAGTAAGAAGAATAATAAAATCAATACTCTAGGCTCTTTCAAAATCTTAAAAATTTTCATTGTATGTTCTTCCTCTTGCAGTAAATCCATAATATACCTGCGTTAGTCAAATAAGTAGTTATAACATCAATAATAAGAGCTATAAATATAATCGTAAACATTTCTTTGATAACTAAATTATTACTTACAATAAGACCAATAAGCATAACAACCATAGCTGCAGCTGTCATAGTCAAACCTGTCATCATGGAGTGCCACATTCTATCAAATAATTTGCCCTCTCTTCTCTTAATAGACCATGTTGTAAGTAAAATGTCAGTATCAATACTATAACCAATAATAAGCATGAAAGCAACAATACCTGCAGTTGATAGTGCAATACCCAGAAGATTAATAACAGCTAGAGTAATGACAATATCAGTAAGAGCAGCAAATATAACTGCAATACTAGGAGCAGGAGTCCTGAAACTAATGAATACAGATATTCCCATAAGAATGAAAGCGAATATTATAGATATAACTAATTGCTTAAAAAATGATTGAGAAAGTTTAGGAGAGGTTTCTTCAACACTAAAATTATCATTATCTAATTTAATATCTAAAAGATTTTCTAATCTAATTTTTAATTCATCACCAGTAATATCTGAAGCTTCAACTATAATACCAATCCTCTTACCAGACCTAATATCCTCAAGATTCCTAACACTATGATCAACACCAAGATTAACTAATCTAGAATCATCTAAAACTTGGGATGTATGAATAGTAGCAGAGACACCACCTTTCAATGATATGTCTTTCTTGAAAAAATCACCAGTTGTTGAATATCTAAAACCAATCAAAATTATTGAGAGAATAAGTAATATTATAGGGATATACATAAGGATCTTATGATTCTTATTCCAAAATGATTCAGCTTTGTCCTTGAACATTAAAATAATTGATAAATCATTCATTTAAAAGTCTTTTGTTGATTGAACAATAGTAAAGGATAAAAAACTTTAGAATAAACAAAAAATTATGGGAGCATTAGAATTTCAGGATCTAGAATATTTAGCAAAAGCTTCAGATCATCTAACACAAAATCAAAGAAATAAATTTTTAGAATTAGCAAAAAGAGATCCACAAGGAGCTTTAAGATATTTTTATAGTTTAGAAGGAAATAATCCATACAAACATATTTCTACAGAAACTAAAATTAGAGGAATAGAAAATCTAAGATTAGGTGATACATTAGAAGCAAAAGAAGAAATAAATTATAATCCTGAAGAAATACAAAAAAATTTACAAAAAGTAAAAGATTATGTAAAAGATGATGAAAGATTAACAAAAGTTTTAGAACATTTAATTACTGAATCTTCATTAGAGATTATTACTGAATTTGTTGATGATTTATCATTAGATGATATAAGAAGTAAATTAGAGATGTTAGCTGAAAAATTAATTGATGGTGAAGTAGTTGTTATACCTAAAAGAATTGTAAGTGTGGATTTTGGAGATGTTTTAGGAGTAAGAACAAGAAGAGATTATAAAGGTGATCCTTTAACTTATTTTAGTAAAAATTATGGCCCTAAAAAACTTACTAGAGCAGAACTTAAGAATTTAGACTCTGCTTTATATAGGGCTTTATTAAGATACGGTTTTATTGACAAAGCAATCCCAGAATTTATGAATTATACTCCTGCTGATAGGAAAAAAATTCATCGTGCACACGCTCAATTTAATGGTAATGCTGCTGCAGCTTCTAGAAGTTTAAGAATACCTGACACCAGAATTTTATCTTATTGGAAAGAATATGGATTGTCTACAAGTAAAACAAGATATCCGCCTGAAAAGAAAAATGAAATCTTATTATCCTATAATACTTATAATGGGAGTTATACTCTGGCGGCTCGAGCATTATTTATTCCAGCCCCATCAGTTCAGTCTATATGGAGAAGAGCAGGATTAATTTAATTAAAAAAGTTCTTAATAACACTAATAGGTTCTTTAGTCACTTTAAGATTAGAATCCTTAGGGAAGCATTTGAAATAACTTTCCCAGATATATCTTTGATCTAAAAATATAACAATACCACGATCTTTTTCAGAACGGATACAACGACCAGCATTCTGTAAACATTTTATGATAGCAGGCATGATATAACCATAATCCCAACCTTTGCCAAATTTCTTATCATAATAATTAATCAATTCCTGAGTTTCAAGATTAGGTTTATCCAAAGGAATACCGACAACAATAACACATTTGACAATATTATCCTCAATATCAATACCTTCGCCAAAATTACCAGCACTTGCTGCTAACAAAACAGCACCCTGATACCTATATAATTTAAATTTATCAATCATCTCAGCTTTTTCTTGTTTTGAAAGATTGGGAGTTTCTAACATTGTTGTTTTTTCACATTTATTAGAGAAGAAATTATTTACTTTATCTCTTAAATCATAACTTGGAAAAAAAATAATTGAATTACCACTAACATTATTGACAATAGATGAACAATACATTGCAATCTTGTTATACATCTCATCACTACGAGCAGTAAATTTAGTTGTAGTGTCTGGAATTATCATATTAATCTTATTTTCAACAGGGAAAGGATTCTTGAACTCACCAGTCAAAGCGTTGATATTGAATAAGTCCTTATACATATCAATAGGAGTCAGAGTTCCAGACATAGCAATAATAGAATGACATTCCTTAGACAAAGGATTAAGAATTAAAGATGGATCAAGACATTTGTAATTAATTGAAATAACTGGTTTATTCTTTAAATTAAAATTTTTATTAATAAACCTAGTAAAACCAGGATCAGGACCCTGCCAGTTAATAATAAAATGAGCAATAGCAGAACAAGAAGATTTTTTCTTAATAGCCATGACTGCTTCACCTATAAACAATAAATCTTTAGTGAACTGATCAATATTCATAATTTTATTAATTTCTTTATTCAATTCTTCTTTTGTTAAAAGAGCTTCATTGGTACCCTTGAATTTAACTTTAGTAAGATTTTCGAACATCAACCTAAAATCATTCAATATATCAGCAAAATCAGAAGAATTATTATCCATACATTCCTTAATAGCATATTCAATAGTAGAAGAGGATAATTGAGTAGACATCAAGTCACGACATTTATCAGGAAGATTATGCGCTTCATCAATAATAATAATACATCTTTCTAAATCCTTATCTAACTTTTCCATCAAATTTTCACGAATAGTTGAACTAAGAATATGATGATAATCGCCAATAATAACACGAGCTTTTTTACCTAGAATACAAGAGACTTCAAAAGGACAAAGCTTTTCAGATTTAGACTGTTCTTTCATCTCTTCAACATGCAATATCTGCCCTGAAAGATCCTTGATAACTACCTCAGTCTGCAATGATAATTTATCTTTATTTTTTAAATTACTATAAAAATTACAGTTATCCTTAGAAACTAAATCCTTACAGTAATCATAGAATTCACCATTAGACATCTCATCAACAGCAGGTTGAGCACACATATGTTTTTTGCCAATCAAATCAACAACCTGAAAATCAACATCAAATTTATTTTTAATCAATCTCAAAGTCTCAACAGCAATCCTATGTTGAGTATGTTTAGGAGTAATGAATATAACTGTTAAATTATTTTCAATAGCATATGAGAGAGCAGGAGCCAAAGATGCTGAACTTTTACCTAAACCAGTAGGAGCATGAACAATAATACTTCTCTTTAGATTAAGAGCATTAGAGATACTATCCATAAGCTCTTTTTGAGAAGGTCTAATCTGTTCGTGAGGAAATAAAAGCTGCATTAAATGAGAAATTTTTAATAGATTTATAATACTTATGATTATATTATTCAATTATACAAATTTTTATAAATTAATAAAAGAAATATTTTATCATGCCAGAATCTAATTTATATCTTGGAATTATAATAAGATCACAAAACACAGATTATCCATTAAAATATGTGCCTGTTTTTGCTTATGAAGAGAGACATTTTTCGTCTGCTTTATCATGCTGGACTCAAGATGGCAGATTTAATGTTTTTTGTGGCTATCATATAAGTGTTCACGATGAAGAAAGAGCCAGAGTATTATTTAATAATATCAATAGAATAATAAATGATGCAAATGAAAATGGTGTCTTAGACAAAAATTCTTTAGATGATCTATTTATACAACCTTCCAGTGCCATTATTGGCAACATTAGTGAATAGAATATTAGAAGAATCTAATAATAACAGATTAGATACTAGATCATTGGATGATATATTCTTATGAAAATGTTTATAAATTTTTGAAAGACTAAAATATTATGAAATTCCATCAAACAACTGAAGAATATGTTAAATCACAAGAACAAAGACTAGAATTAATAAAAAAACATTCATTACCTACAGAAGGATTAGTATTAAAAGTATATTTGCCAGACGAAACACACAATATAAAAGGAGATCCAAAAAAATCAGTAACACATGAGGTAGAACAAATAGAAATAAATTCTTTAGGAATAACTGGAGACAGACATAATAATTTATATGTTAAATCTAATGCAAGAGAAATTGAATTATATAGTTCTAAAACAACAATAAGAAATAATAGACATATATTTGTAGTATCAGAAAATGATTGTGAAGAATTATCAAGAAAAATAGGAGTAAAAATAACACCAGAATTATTAGGTGCAAATATTTTAGTTGGAATAAAAAATAATAATTATCCATTAACAGAAATACCACAAGAGGCACATTTAGTAATAACAGAAAGCAATGCTGAATTACCAAAACCACCATTAGCAGTATTAGTAAGGCATTGCAAACAAGAGGGATGTGGAATAACAGGAAAAGCAATAGCAGAACAATATGGAAGAATGGAATTATCAGCTAAGTTTATAGAAAATTCAAAAGATAATAGAGGAATAGTGTGTAAAGTAGAATATCCAACACCAGAAGAAAACAAAGCAGTAATAAAACCTGGAATGAAAATATTCTTTAGATATACAAGCGGAGTTACTTCTTAATTTAGGAATAACTTTAAATAATATCAAATAACTAATTTATTAATGATTTCAGGAAGTAAATTAAAGAGGGTTTTTGCTGGAATGGCAATTTCTTTGAGTTTGTTATCTGCTTGTGCTTCTGGAAGACAATTAACTAAACCAGAAATGGAAACTGCTGGAAGAGGCAGGGTAGAACGTATTGAAACATTAGATCCTATAAAAAAGCATGATGCACAGAAACTTTTACGTGAGGTAGCTTCTGATTTACAATATTTATCTAAATTAGATGAACAAAGTATCAATCATTTTATAGAACAATTAGAATTTGATATTGATGAGACAATTCAACTTGATAAAGTATTTCTAGATGTTTCAATGACAATATTTAAAGTGAGCGGAAATTTATCCCAATTGGCTTTAATGGATGTTGATGTTCATTCTGAATCAGACCAATTAGAATCGATAAAGCTTAAAGTAAAAGCTTTAGAAGATAGAATGAGAAAAGCTAAATCTGGAGACGTTAAGGATAAAATCCTTGAAAAGATTCTTAAACCTTATATGAAAAAATATGAGAGATTGTATGAACCAAAAGATTCTATGCTAGTTGAAAGAGCTACAGAAGACTTAGTTAAGGATTATATAAAAAATGGTAAAACTGATGATGTATTAAAGTTGTTAAAACACGTAAATAAAAGTGTTAGAAAAGGAACTTTATATGGATTAATGAGTTCTTTTATAATTCAACCATTGCCTAAATTTTTAAGACCAGACAGGTCTGAAAATAAAACTTTTTTAACTAAACTTAAAACTAATCTCTTGGGACTTTTAGATTCCGATTTATCAACAGTAGCTGGAAGAGCTATTACAAGTTATTATCTCGACTTATTTGATGATATGCCATCTTTTAGGAAATTATTGAGTGAAACTAATGCAAAGGGAAATATTAAGGCATTTGGTGGAATGAAAGATGAATTAAATGAGTGGGTTGGAAGACATCCAGAGAAACATCAATAATATTTTTACCTATAAAAACACTTATAAACTTCTATAATATAAAATATATAAGAGGTGATATCGTCTTGCAAGAGGAACAAAGAGTAAACATAATAAGAGTTCTAGATGAAGCTGTAAAAGCAATAAAAGATGGAAATATTGTATTATTGAAAGACTTAAGCAACCAGACAATACATGATGCAAGCACAGTACAGGATCAATACTCGATAACAATAGCAATCATAATATATTCATTAAGCAAAATTCATGAAAGAGAAAATCATTATGGACAATTCAAAGGGTGGAGAACATTCTGCTATGATTGTGTAAGAGGATTAGAACTAGCAAAAATAAAACTAGAAAAATTTGATATAAAAGGATTTGATAAAGAGATAAAAAATTATCTGAATACATTAAAAAAACTAGATACAAAATTAAAAAATTACATACAAGATGTATTTGAAAGAGCAAAATTAAACAAAGCATCAAGAATACATGAACATGGAGTATCAATAGGAAGAACAGCGGAACTATTAGGTGTTAGTAGATACGAATTAATGGATTATATAGGAAAAACATTCATCTCAGATGTAAAAGATAACCTGACAATAGATCCAATAAAAAGAATGAAAATGACAAGGGAGATATTCAAATGAAGACAATAGTCCTAGATACAAGTTCTGTAATAAGTCTGGTAACAAATAATTTATTAGAAATAATAAAACCATTAAAAGAAAAATTCAAAGGAACATTCTATATACCAGAATCAGTTGAATATGAATTAATAGACAAACCATTAGAGACAAAAATGTTCAAACTAGAGGCAATAATGGTAAGCAAGGCAATAGAAGATAAAGATTTTGTTGTATATGAAGAGAGTATAGATGTTGGATCATTATTACATAAAATAAATAATCTATATTTTGTAAACGGAAAACCAATAAGCATAGTAAGCAAAGCAGAGGTTGAAGCATTAGCTTTAGCAATAAAACTAGAATCAAGTGCGTATGCAGTAGATGAGAGAACAATGAGATTAGTAATAGAAGATCCAATGAGATTGAAAAAGATACAAGAAAATAAATTACATATGAAAGTAACAATAAATTATGAATTCATGAATGAGATAAAAAATTTAGTGAAGAATGTAAAAGTAATAAGAAGTACAGAATTAGTATTGATGGCATATGAGTTTGGATTATTAGATAAATATTTAATAAATGTATCAAGAGAACAATTATTAGATGCATTATTATGGGGATTAAAGATAAGAGGATGTTCTATATCAAATGAGGAAGTAGAATCATTAACAGATTTTGAATTATAAAAATGGACAGGAACACAAAAGAATTCTGGTTTGGAATATTTGCACTAGTAAGTATAACAGTAGGAGCAGGAGTATTAACACTACCATACATCTTTCTGAAAGCAGGATTTTTAAATTCAGTATTGATACTGATATTTTTAACAGTAATCTTAATCATATTATACTTGTATTTAGCTGAAATATTATTAAGAACAAAAGGGAGACATCAATTAACAGGATTAGCTGAAAAATATTTAGGAAAAAAAGGGAAAGCATTGATGTTTGTATTTAGTTCAATAGGAATCTACGGAGCATTATTAGCATATATTATAGGTGGTGGAAAAGCTTTAAATGCAATATTTCCATGGAATGAACAATATTATTCAATAATTTATTTTATAATCTTAAGTGTAATATTATATTATGGAAAAAACGTATTCATAAGAGTAGAATCAATATTCTCATTAATAAAATTATTATTTGTAGTAATACTAGGAATAATATTAATACCAAAATTTTCAATAACACAAATAAATGGATTTAATATAGACTATTTTTATTTACCATACGGAGTTTTTATGTTCTCATTATTAGCAATAAGTTCAATACCAATAATGAATGAAAATATAAGATCGAAACAAACATTAAAAAAATCAATAATATGGGGAATGATAATAACTGGAGTTGTATATTTGATATTTGTATTAGGAATGTTAGGATCAGGAGCAACAACAGAATTATCAACAACAGGATTAACTGGAAAAGTAGGATTATTAGCTAATTTATTTGCATTATTCGGAATATCAACAGCATTTATAGGATTAGCATATATACAGAAAGAGGTATTCATGTATGATTATCTATTAAGTAAATTCAATGCATGGATATTAACAATAATATTACCAATAATACTCTATATAATTAATTTAGATGGATTGATAAGAATAATAGAGGTAACAGGAAGTGTATCTGGAGGGTTGATGCTGTTATTAGTATTGATAATACATACAAAAGCAAAAAAATATGGAAATAGAACGCCTGAATTAAATTATAAAGAAAATATATTATTAAAAGTAGTATTAGGAATATTGTTCATAGTTGGAATAATAATCTTGTTTATTTAGAAAATAGAAGAACTTAAAAATTAATTTATATCTAATATTATCATGAACCAAAATCACGAAGAGTATTTATTATTAACAGAAAAACTAGAAACAATAGAATGGGCTTTAGAAGGAAGTTGTGATGATATTGACTGTGATAAATATATGTATAAAGACTTGTTAAAAAATAAATATAAACCTGTTCTTGAACATAATTTCTCCTGTGTGAAAAAACTAAAAGTTGAAAAGAATGCAATCATGAGACTTTTATCAATGAAAAAATTTATCAAATATAGATATAAAAAATGTGGAGTTTGTAGAAAATTAGTTGATAGTTTAGGAAGCAGTTATCTTATAGTAAGTTTTACAAAACTTTTAGATAATAATTATACTCAATGGAATGGTATTGGTGTGCATAAAATGTGCTCAAAAAAAGTAAAAATTCCTAAAGGGTGGAAAAAATTCTTATAATCTAATTCATAACTTCTAATTTCTTATTTTCTTTAGATTCTATCTCTTCTAATTCTTTCAGTACTAAATCATCATATAACTTTATTAGTTGTTTTATTGTATTATTTTCCTGATTTATCTTGTATAATGTTGCTCTTCCAATCTTTCTTACTTTTAATACCATACCTAATTTAGAAAGTGTTGGCAATAGGGTGTTTAATGTTCCCCAACTTACATTAGCATTAAGCATATCTGTAAGTGTATAATCAAAATCTCTTCCCTCTATCAAAAACTGTAAAATCCTCATTCTTGGATTATCTCCAACATGTTTCAGGAAAATAGATTCAGTTTTCATATAACTATAGAATAAACCAAATATTTAAACCTTTCAACGGAACTTTAGTAGAAAACTTTATAATATCATAATCCTAAGAATGTATTATGGCAGTAAATTATTTAGCAGTACTGGTAGCAGCTATAGTTTCAATGGTAATAGGTGGATTATGGTATTCACCATTATTATTTGGAAATGTATGGATGAAACTATCAGGAATAACACAAAAAGACGTAGAAAAAGCTAAGAAAAAAGGAATGATGAAGAGCATGGGAAAAAGTTATTTACTAATGTTTGTAGCATGCTTGTTAACATCTTATGTACTAGCTAGATTGTTAAATTTATTACAGACAACAAGTCCGATTAATGGTGCTAAACTAGCATTATGGATATGGATAGGATTTGTAGCTACTGTAACATTAAGCTCTGTACTATGGGAAAACAAATCATATAAGTTGTATCTGTTGAATAATGGATATAACGTAGTAAATATGGTAGTAATGGCTGTAATATTGACATTATGGCAATAACTTTTATTTTTTCTTTTAATTATTGATTAAAATGTTTAATTTTTATAGGGTTTATTTATATCTGGATTGTTGTATAATATTTTAAGTTCTTTTATTATTCTTGGCTCTATTTCAACTCTTTTTTCCAATGCTAAATCTACAATCTCTTTTTTTGTTTCTACTAGTTCTGTTATTTCTTCATTTGTAAATCCTAAGTCCTGTGCTTCGTATACTTGACTTGCTGTTCTATAATATAAATAATTTCCACGGCCATTAATTTTATATCTGTAATATGCTCTTGCTTTCTTTATTTTCCTTCTACTTAAAGTTTGTTCTATTATATATGATGGTAATTCTAGGAAATAGCCTATATCTTGTGTTGACATGCCACTATTTGCTCTGTTTATAATTATCTCTATTTCTTTATTTGTCGTATTATCTCTTTTATTCATTGTTCCATATAAAGGTTCTAAGCCTACTCTTTTAAGTATTCTACTTACATAAGAAAATCCTATTCCTGTTATATTCTCTAACTCTTTTAATGATAATTTTATTCCATTATCTTTTGCTTCGTAATATCTTTGAAATACTGATAATATTTTCTCAAAAGGAATTGCACGTTCATCTTGTGTTTTCATATTAATTTTATATTCTACTGCTTTTTGATATGCAATATCTTCTTTCTCTAATAATTGTGAAATTCTTTCTTCTAAAACATATAGAAAATATACTCTTTCGTCTGATTTTTTTTCTTTTACATATTCTCTTTTCTTTCTATAATCATTGTACTGTCCTGTATTAATTATATATTGTCTTATTCTTTCCCCGCTTAGATTAACATTTTTCCCAATTTTAGATAATGATAATCCTTGTTCTATAAACTTATCAATTTCAGGTCTATGTATATCTTTAGAATTCTTTCTTCTTGGTCTTAATGACTTTACTTTTTCTACTAAGTCATTGATATTTTCTGTACTTTTTTGATCTTTTTCACCTATTAAATTATCTTTTAATTCTATTCCAGTTTGAGAAGCATATTTTCTTATTTTATCAATAGTTAATCCTGTTTTATCATGTATCTCTTTTAGACTATTAGCTCCTGATTCAGTAACATCAAATATTTCTCTAATTTCCTTTCTTTTTCGAATTTGACTTTTTGATTCTCTATATTTTACTCTTTTTATATCAAATAATCTTTCTGGGTTCGGTATTTCTATTATGTCTTCATCTTCAAGATAATATCTTTTTTCTGTAAAATTTGGAAAATCATCAGTTAATGAACCATAGACATAGAAACCTAGTTCATCTCTTTCTAATTTTCCACCAGTATAATAATATTCATCTTTTTTTATACCAACATTAATTCCAACTATATCTTCTAAATAATTATCCTTTACTATACGTTTGTATTTTTCCATTTATATAATCTTATTAATTTTTCATAGAAATCATTAAAATTACAAAATTCTTAAAATCTATTGCTACCTTAGGGGGTCGTAGTACGAAAAGCTTATAAAAACGTGTATAATTAATATATTATGGACATAAAATTACTTCATGACATTGGATTAACAGAAGGAGAGACGAAAGTTTATCTTGCATTAATCAGTTTGGGAACAACAAGGACAGGACAATTAGCGTCAAAAGCAGGTGTTTCTTCATCAAAAGTATACAAAATACTAGATAGATTAATCAAAAAAGGCCTAGTTGGGCATGCTATACAGGGAAAAGTGAGACATTACTCAGCATTCGAACCAAAAAGAGTGTTAAACTACATCGACGAGAAGGAACAAGAGCTTAGAAAAAAGAGAGAGCAACTACAAAAGATCATACCTGAACTAGAATTAGAACAAAAACTCTCATCTAGCAAGCCAGAAGCAGTAATCTATGAAGGATTTAAAGCAATAAAGAATTTTTATCTCAATATATTGGATGAATTAAAGAAAAGTGAGACTTATTATGTAATAGGAGCAGGATATGGACAGAGAAAACCTGGAGTAAAAGAATTCTTCCAAAACTTTCATACACAAAGAGCAAAAAAGAAAATAAAAGTAAAAATGCTGGCAAATTATGATGTCAAAGGAAATATCGCACCAGCAACGGCAAAAAACTCAGAAGTAAGATACTTGCCTCAGTATTTAATAACAAATATGACAATAATATTCTATAAGAAAAAATCATTCATATTCTTCTTAACAGATGAACCAGTAGGATTCTTAATGAATAATGAAGAGGCTGTAAAAAGTTTTAAAGCATATTTTGATACATTCTGGAGAATAGCTAAGAAATAATTATCTTTTTCCTGTTCCGTAACTTCCAGGTACTGTCATTATTCTTAGTTGATGATTGTCTGGATTTGACATTGAATAGTTTGTCTGTCTTCTTATTACTTCATTTATAGATTCTCCAACATGTATCATTGAGAATTTTTCATCTGGATTTAAGTTATTTATACTAAAATATAAAGCGTTCATTAGATTAAACAGGTATCTTCTCGGGAATACAATTGATCTTAGAGTAGTAAACTTTAATGAATTTATAGAATTAGTATTTGGTGTTGGCATGCATTCAAAAACTGTTGATAACCCTTTTATTTGTTCTTCAGGACTTAAATATGTTAAACGTTTGCAAACATTTCTTAATGTTAAACGAGTTTGTGTATCATAAGAGTTTCTATCTTCTCTTATAGCACGTAAATGTCCGCATACTGGATCATTTTCATATAATCTGTCTACTATTGATTTTTCTCTATAACTTAGATCATTTAGGTTGTTATGTATCTCAGTAATCTTGTCGCATCCATTCCTTATTATATCTAATGCTCTCTCTTTATATTCAAAACTGTCAGCTAGATTACTTTGTCTATAATCATAATTAGATGTTCTATTATCTCTTTCTTTTCCTAAAACTACCACGTTATTTCCTATACTAGCTAATTCTTCAGAAGTCAATGATAATACTAAAATATATCTACCTTGTCCTTCATTTAAGTATCTTATTATATTAAAATCTCTATAATCAGAAGGTTTTATACTATTATAGAATACATCTATAGGAAGACATAACATTGAATTAGTCCTGTATGTTTCTTGATTAAATAATTCTTTTACATAACCAATTTTATGACTAAAATTTAAAGGGTTTCTTTTTTTCCTTTTATTATTCTGAAAATCTGTTATGACTTTTTGTCTTCCCCTAGAATCTTGCAAACTTAAAAGTCTTCTTATATTATGAATAATATTATTTTCTTTATCATAAACTTCAATCTGCCTATTGTCTTTAGCGAAACGATAATTATAGTTTTTTCTTTCTATAAAATCTTCATGCGATCCTTCAACAATATTGACATTGGTATCTGGTAGTGATCTTGATACTCTACCAAAGAATTTATCGAATAAGTACATTGAAACATATAATTGTGCAGATTGTTCATTATTATTCCAAGTTGGCATTAGAGAAACTATTTCATCAAGATTAACATCATCTCTAGAATTACATTCAATAATCTTTTTACCGAATGGAGCAATACTTCTATTAAGATGAAGTGTTCTAGTATCGCTAAAACTACAATCTAATATATTTCCATACCTATTAGCCATAAATATTGTATATAAAGAATGTTTAAGATAATAGGGCGTCCAGCTTATGGAATACTAAATTATAGAACTAAATTGTGGCACTACATGAGAAAATCTTTCTCTAGCTAATCTCATGTATCCATCATATTTTTGTTCTTCAAGATTTGTATTTTTAAGCATTGATTTAAGAATTTTTTCTAGCCTTTCTTCTGTTGTTTGAATATCTTGTAATAGCCTTATGTCTTCTAATCTTGGTATATTACCTACTCTTGTAGTCATATAAGATATTTCTTTTACTGTAGAATCACGCATTAATTCATATAATGAATCTTCTTTACCATCTACTGCTTTCATAGACTCTAATTCTTTAATAGTTCTATTATATAATCCTTTAAATCCCATAAAAGCTTTTAAATCATCTATACTATAAACTCTGAATTTTTCATTGCTTAACTCATTCCTTATTGTTCTCTCAATACTTTCTGTATCTCCTTGAAATATGAAATGTAAATATTTTATAAATTTTACTTTTTCATCTAATAATTCAAACATACTCTTATCATGTCTAGCCACATCATCTTTTATATCATAGATACCTCTAAACTGAAGTTCCAAATCTCTAAATTTGCGATCAAAATTTGGATGAAAAAACGATTTAGAAAATTCATATTCTGCAATATCCTCATTAGAATAATAAAAATCTATTCCATCTTCATTATAGAAATCTTTCATTTCTTTCCATAAACCATCTCTTCCCAAGCCTTTACTAGATCTTTTATCTCTTAATAATTCTACAACTCTACCATAATTTGGATATTTCTCTTCAAGAAGTAAAACGTCAGCTCTCTTTCTATAACTTGCTCTATTATCTAGCGGTGACATCTTTCTTATTTTTAATTCATCTATTCCCATAAATCTAATTATTAGAACTTGTATTTAATTAGTAGTCGTCCAACTATTGGAATGCTAATTAGTAAAACTTATAAAACCTTTTACAATAATAACTATATGAAAGAACTAGAAAATTTAGGAATGAGCAAGGCAGAAATAAGAGTATACTTATCATTACTAAAATTGGGTTCTGTTCAAGCTATGAGTATAGCTAAAGAAACATTCCTTAGAAAATCAACAATATATGAAACATTAAGAAGACTAGAAGAAAAAGGACTAGTATCAAACATAACTAAAAATTCAACAAGATATTATGAAGCAGTACAGCCAGAAAGACTATTAGACATAATAAAAGAGAAAAAACAACAAATAGAATTACAAGAAAAAAACTTAGAAGAAACAATAAATAAAATAAAACAAGGACTAGGAAAACCAAAACCTCAAGCAGAAGCACATATATTAATAGGAATAGAAGGATTTAAAACGATGAGAAGAGATGTATTAAAAAATTCAAAAGGAGAACATTTATTGATTGGAGCAATATCTAGAGAGAGTGAAGTAATGCCAGCATTCTTTAAAGAATGGAATAAACAAAGAATAAAAAACAAGATAACAATAAAAATATTACATAAACAAAGCGCAAAAGAAAAGAAAATGACTAAAGATAATTATATGGGAAAATATTTTGAATCAAAATATCTATCAAAAGATATAGAAAATCCAGCAGTAATAAACATCTATGGAGACAGAATAGTAAACGTATTATGGAACGATAAAAACCCAATATGTTTCATGCTAATAAACAAAGAAATAGCAGAATCATATAGACAATACTTTAAACATTTGTGGAAAAAATCAAAATAATAAAGTTTTAATACTTACTGATATAATATTATATCAAATGATACAAAATTATAACGGCTATAAAGTCCTGAAAGAATTCATGGAAAATCCATTAACAGGATATAAATTAAGAGAATTATCAAGAAATTTAAAACTAGGATTACCGTCAATAAGCAAATATGTAAAAGAAATAGAAAAAGAAGGGATGGTAGAATTACAGATATATCATGGAACAAGACTATACTTTGCGAATAGAGAGAATGAAAAATTCAAGATATACAAAATATTCCATAATAGAATAAAATTAGAAGAGAGTGGATTAATAGATTATATAGAAAAAGAACTTTATTATCCTACAATAATTTTATTTGGATCAAAAGCAAGAGGTGATGATACAGAAAAAAGCGATTATGATCTAGCTGTATTTGGGGCCGGGGTAAAAAATCTAGACCTCTATGATTATGAAAAAAAACTGAAAGCACCAATACAATTAGTAACATTTACTAATGATGAATTTGAAAGAATGAAACAATTAAAGCATGGATTATTCATAAATATTCTTGATGGAATAAGATTATCTGGCATTTCTTTGAATATCTTCTGGGAAATTCATGATAAGACACTTAAAGTCTAAAACTTAATAATATTTTATGGAATGGAAAGATTGCATTAAAGATGGATCAGTAACTAAAAGTTATGTTGAAGATAAGAAAATAAACTTATTAATTAATGCCTCTAAAAGAAAAATAGACTTTGTTAATATTCATAATGTTGATAATACTAATCAAGAGATATTATTTTCTATATATTACGAAGGAATATTAGAATTATTGCATGCTTTTGTGATGAAAGATGGATATTTAATAAATAACCATATATGCTTAGGATATTATTTAAAAGAAGTCTTTAATAGCGAACAATTGTTTAGTATATTTAATAACTCTAGAATAATAAGAAATAATTCAATGTATAAAGGAGAAATAATAAGTGTTGAATTAGTAAAAAGTGCAATAGGAGAATTAAATTATCTAAATGAAGAGATAATAAGGCTTATTTAATCAATTTCTTTAATAAATCATTTACAACAGAAGGACTGGCTTTACCTTTAGATAACTTCATGACCTGTCCTATAATAAAATTAAATGATTTTTCATTACCAGCTTTGTATTCATCAACAGCTTGTTTATTATTCTTAATAGCTTCCAAACAAATCTTTTCTAGTTCACTAGTATTAGAAACAGATTCTAAATTATTATCTTTAACATATTTATTAACATCAAGATCTTCATTAACTAAAATCTCCATAATACGTTGACCAGTCTGTCTTGTAATAGTATTCTTATTTATTAATTCTAAAACTTCAAGTAAATGATTTTTAATAAAAGACTCATCAATATCTTTTTTAGCATAATTCAAAACTCTAGAGACTTCTCTACGAATCCATTCAGAGGCAAAAAGAGGATTAACAGAATCATCAACAGCTTTCTCAAATAAATGAGCAAGATCAAAATAATTAGCAATAACCTCAGCATCATCTTTCTTTAATTTAAAATCTTTAACAAACCTAATTATTTTATCATCAGGAAGTTCAGGAAGATGTTTCTTAGTCTCTTCAACAATGACATTAGTGATATCAGTAATAACTAAATCAGTATCAATAATATAACCATAATCGGCTTCTAATTCTTTAGATCTTTGAAATACTGTTATTCCTTTATCAGAATCCCAACCTCTAGTCTCACGATGCTTAATGCCTTTACCTTCAGAAACTAAAATTCTTTGTCTTGAGATTTCGTATTCTAAAGCTTTCTGAATATCCTTAAAACCATTAATATTTTTAATTTCAACTCTCTCAAAACCCTTAATACTAATATTAGCGTCTGCTTTTATAATACAAGAATCAATATCAAAAATCTGTAAATATTGCAAAATACTTAATAATCTTTTAAGAAAATCTCTAGCTTCTTCAGGAGAGGACATCTCAGGTTCAGTAACTATCTCACAAAGAGGGGTTCCGGAACGATTATAGTCAACTAAAACAGTATTACCTTGATGAATCAAAGCTCCCGGGTCTTCTTCTATATGCACTCTAGTTAAATTAATTATTTTACCTGAAGTCAATTTAATATTCCCACCTACACCTAAAGGGACTTCGTATTGTGTTATCTGATAGTTTTTAGGTAGATCATCATAAAAATATACTTTACGTGAAAAAATAAGTTCTGGTGAGATGTCACATTTTAAAGCTAGACATAATTTTAAAGCATAATCTAAAGCTTTCTTATTAAGAACAGGCTTAGAACCAGGAAGACCAACACACACTTCACAAGTACGAGAATTAGGTTCTTCACTGCCGGTTAAAGCACAGCTACAGAAAAGCTTAGTCTTAGTATTTAAAGAGACGTGGCATTCCAAGCCTATAATAATATCATTCATTTAATATCTCTCCTATTTCACTTGGTTTTAAAGCAATTATTCCGTTTATGTTTAATATTTCTCTAGCTTTAGCAGTTATGTGAGGATTTATATATGCTACCTTTTCTATGCCTATATTCTTATAATCTTGAAATAATGCTGCAAGGTCTTGTAATTTTGTATCAATTCTTGATTCACTACACTCTATTACTAATTGTTTTTTGTTTATAACTGCGTATAAATCTGCCTCTTTTTTAAATGTAACATTTTTATCGCTTATCACGGCGTTTCTTATTACTTGGAAACTTTTATTTATTAAAAAATTATGTATTTTATTTTCTAATTTTCTTCCTAATCTAGGTTGGCTTCTTATACCAATTAAATTTCGGAAATCTTCTAGGATTATCAATGATTTTAGATTTTTATATTCTTTTATGGCTTCGTTTCTTAGTTTATTATATTTTTTATTTTTTCTTAAAAATAATTCTAATTTATTAGAAATTCTTTTATTCTTTAATAACCCTCTTTCAACATTACTTAGATTTTCTTTATTTTCTTTTAATATTAATTCTAGATCTTTAATCTTTATACCTAATTTATTTCTCACATACTTTAATATAAAATTATCTTCATTAATTCTTCCAAAATTCGCCATTTTATGTAACTCTATATTATCTAAATTTTTGCCTATTAAAATTTTGAGTTTTTCTTTTGCTTTGATATTGTCTTCTTTCAATCTTTTTTCTCCTATATTTAATAATTCTGATAACTGTTTTTTTGATAATTTACTATCATCTAAAAATTGTTTAAAAGTATCGTTATTAATATTTGATTTGTTATTTTTAAATAAAATTTTATTTAATCCTTCATTATTATCTCTTATTCTGTTTAAATCATCTTTATCTATTATTCTAATGTTTCTATCTAAAAAGATATTCTTATTTATCATATTACATGATGTAACAATAACTATACAATCAGGTTTTATATATTTATTAATATTCTGAACTTTTTTAATTAATTGCCATTTTTTATTTACTAAATTCCTATAATTTGTGTCCTTGCACAAAAATAATATTGTCTTATTGTCTATTCTGGAGCAAACATCTATCTCAGTGATATATGTGAATTCTTTATTGCTTATAATTACATTTTTTAAAGTAAATTCCCCAATATTTTTTATAGCATTATAGAATTCTTCTTCAAACTTATTTTCTTTTAGCTGAATATCTATTGCTTCATTGTACTTACTTATTTTATCTACAAATTCTTTTTTTGAGATTAAACTATTTATATATTTTAATATTATTCTTGGGTCGGCAGGTTCTAAATCTCTTACTATCCCATAAATTTTTAATATAACACTCTTACTTTTGGCTGATATATCTTTTTCATTATTTTTGATTTTATTAAAATCTGTTATCGAACCAATACTAGTTATTTTATTTAAAGTGAACCTTGTTAATATGTTTATTGGAATTTTTGATTTGGTTGAAATCTCTTCTATAATATGACTTGTTTCAAGCTTTCCTATATTAATTATTTCTTCTTTACTTTTTTTAGTTTGTTCGAATAATTCTTGTAGTCTAATCTTATTTTCTTTATTTGGTTTGCATATTCCACACTCCCAATTGCCGAATAAACCAGCATTAAATCCGTAAACTTTTGTGTTGGGGAGAGATACACCTAGATAGTATCTTAAACCTTTAAAGAAAAATTCGTTCTCTTCGTCTTTAATATTATCTATAATATCCATATAATTACCTTCCTTATTTTCTTTATAAATCTGGCGGGAGTCTGTGTCGTGTCCAGTGCACTAAATCCATCTCTTTCTTTTAAGATAGATTAACATAATTACAAAAACTAATCCCATAATACTCAAAGCCCAATAATAACCGTATTCCCATTCTAATTCAGGCATAACTTTAAAGTTCATACCATAAATAGATGCTATCAAAGTCAAAGGAATAAAAATAGTAGAAATAATAGTCAAAACTTTCATAACCTCATTTAATTTATTAGAAGTAACTGATAAATGTACTTCAAGAATAGATGAAATAGTTTCTCTCAAATCCTCAACAAGATCAGTAATAATAAGCATATCATCATAAATATCCTTAAATAAAAAAATAGATTCTTTAGAAAGATTCTTGTACATACTCAAAGAAAGATTATTAATAGCTTCACGCTGAGGATAAACAACCTTCCTAAATTTCAAAAGTTTTCTTTTAATCTTAAACAATCTTTCAAGAACAGCAGGATTAGGGTTCTTTAAAGCAGAATCTTCAAGAGAATCAAGCTCAAGTTCAAAGTTTTCAAGAATAGAAAAATAACCTTCAACGTTGTCTTCAACAAGTTCATGAAGAACAAAATCAGGACCAGACTTTAAAATATTTTCAACCTTAGATTTATCAGACTTTAATTTTTCAAAACTAGGGATCTTATTTTTATGAATAGAAACAATAAAATTCTTACCAAACAAGAAAACAACTTCATTCAAAGAATCATTAGAAGCATCATAAATAATAAGCATAGTATGATCATTAATACATTCAATCTTAGGTCTAGAACCTTTTAATGAGAGACTATCAATAAAATTCTTAGGAATATCAAAATTATCCTCAATTTTTCTTAAATCTTCATTAGAAGGGTTAGTAATATCAATCCATGATTTAAGTTTAAGATTAAAAGTCAAAGGGTCATTGAAATACTTTAAAGAATGATCTGATAATAAGTACACCTCTAACATAGAACTATACTTTGTATTATTTTATATAAAACTATCTGTTTAAAGACATAGAAAGGTTTTTAAGATATTAATTAAGCCAAAATCTTAATGGGCCCATGGTCTAGCGGTTAATACCTTTAGAAACTCTATGGTATCCACAAATGACGACACCCTTACAATGAACCTTTCTTAAGAAGAAATCTTCGCCAAAGAAACGGTAAATAAGTTAGGTGTAGGTCCCCAGTTCAATTCTGGGTGGGCCCATAT
>JBBSWW010000005.1:0-38634 GCA_038046085.1 Nanobdellota archaeon
GCTTTCTGCAAACATTTAAATACAATATCTTTTCTAAAGTATATATGCAATTATCATATTTCTATGCAATTATCAGTGTTTTGATCGTAAGTCTTATCTCATTGATTGGTGTTGTTTATTTCTCTTTTAAGAGTAAAAGTCTTAAACATATTCTAGTCTATGCTGTAAGTTTTTCTGCTGGTGCTTTATTTGGTGACGCTTTATTGCATTTGCTTCCAGAAGTAGTTGAGAACGCTGAAGGTTTCAATTTACAGATATCCTTGTCTATACTATCTGGTATTTTACTATTCTTTATCATGGAGAAATTTATTCACTGGAGACATTGCCATTCAGAATCTAGCAAGCATGTCCATCCTTTTGTGATTACTAATCTTTTTGGTGATGCTCTGCATAATTTTATTGATGGTTTGATTATTGGTGCTAGCTATTTAGTAAGTATACCTGTTGGTCTTGCTACTACTCTTGCTGTTGTTCTTCATGAGATTCCTCAGGAGATTGGTGATTTTGCATTATTGATACATGGAGGATTATCTAAATCTAAGGCTTTATTATTTAATTTCTTATCAGCATTGACATCAATTATAGGTGTTCTTGTTGCTATTATATTGAGTTCAAGGGTTGAGAATATTACTCTTTATCTTGTTCCTTTTGCTGTTGGAGGTTTCTTGTATATTGCTGGCTCTGATCTTATCCCTGAACTTCACAAAGAGACTAAAATTAAGAATTCTATTTTACAATTAGTTACTTTATTATTAGGTATTGGTGTTATGGTTGCTTTATTGTTTTTAGAATAATGTCTTTTTTGTATATAAATGTTTAAATAATGAATATTTGTTTATTTTATTATGAGATATAATTATAATAATTCACTTGTTCAGCAAATTGTAAAAAGTGTTTTTAATTTACATAATGATGTTAGGTATAAACCTGCTAATAATTTTTGGGCTTTGCCTAAAGGTTCTTTATCTAGATCTGATACTTATGTTGTTACAGGGCGTGACTATAAAGGAACAGAATTTTCAGAGAATGAACCTGGTTTTATTTCTGGTAATCCTATTGATATAATCGGTTCGTATATTTCTGCTGATGATTATTATTCATATAATCGTAATGGTAATATAACTGATAATGTTTATTCAAATAGAAGATTAATTTTAGCATCTGAGTTAAAAAATAGAAGTAGTTCTACTGAGCTTCACATAAAGTAGAGTTTTTCTAGTGATGTTAAATTTAGTTATGTAGATGGTGTTTTAGTTCCAGAAAAAGTTATTATTGAACCTAAAGTAATTGTTCCTAATCCAAGATTAAATGCTTTGAAAACAAAAGATGGATTTGTTGATACTTTTAAAAGTTTAGACGATGTTAGTGATTTAGATTTATTAGACCCTATAGTTAATCATCTATTTGATTCTTAATTCTACCAGATATATTTTCCTTTCCTTAAATCTTCAACCATCTCTGTATAATATTTCTTTCCCCATTTTCTTATTTCTTTATCATTTAAATGAGTGATATAATCTGCTATCTTCTGTCCTGCCATCATCTCTGGTTGTGTTACAAAATCTGCTCCTATCTTATACAGATCTAATATATCTAATACGTTTCTTGCATTGACGAATATTACTGTCTTACGGTTTGTTTTTCTGAATTCTTTTACTATTAAATCATTAGCTTCTATGTTTGGTACTGTTGATACTACTATTTTTGGTTTTAATTTTGCTAATTCATTTATTACTTCACTATCTGATACATCTGCATTTAATGTTTTTATTCCATATTTCTGTAAATTTCTTAATATCTCAGGATTCAGATCAACTGCTAATATCTTCTTCTTATTGGCTTTCTTTATTATATTATATCCAATTCTATGGCACCCTAATAATATTATATCATATCTTTCTTGCAATACTTTTTCATCTATTATATCAACTAATTTTTCTCTCTCAAATATTCTTATGTATCTTTCAAGTGTATTGTATATCTTATTTCCGTAAGTTATCAGGTATGTTGATCCAGTTATTGTTACTATACATACTACTGTAATGACAACAGTAGCTTCTAAACTTATATGTTTTAGTTTCATTCCTAATGCTATTAATATCAATGAGAATTCACTTATCTGTGCTAAGCATAATCCAGTCAAAAATCCAGTCCTTCCTTTATACCCTAGTAATGTCATAAAGAAGAATACTATTAATGGTTTTATCACTAATGTGAATATTGAAAATATTATTATTGGTAATATTAAGGTTATAGCTGAACTGAATATCATTGCTATTCCTAGATTTATAAAAAATATTGCTATAAAGAAATCTCTTATTGGTCTTATCTTTGCATTTATCTCGAAATTATAATCTGAATTTGCTATTGCTACTCCTGCTAAGAATGCTCCTATCTCTAGACTGAATCCTAATTTTATTGCTGCTATTGCTGCTACGAAACACCATCCTATGCTGCTTAAGAATAATAATTCCTGTGTTCTTGATACTACATTGAAGAATCTTTTTATTATTAAGTGATATACTAACCATATTCCTATGAATAGTCCTATACCTTTTAGTATTGCATATAATAATTGTATTGCAATGTTTGAATCTGCTTTCAATCCTGTTATTAGCATCAAAGCTACTACTGCGACTATATCTTGTATTAATAAAATTCCTACAGTTATCTTTCCATGTAATGTGTCTATCTCATTCCTATCTGTCAATAATTTTATTATTATTATTGTGCTGCTGAATGTTAATGCTAGACTTATGTATATTGATTCTATATTTTGGAATCCTATTATTCTTGCTAACAGATATCCTATTCCTGCTGTGAAGAATACCTGTGCTATTCCTGTTATTAATGATACTTTTCCTATCTCTTTTATATTTCTCGGATGTAGATTGCTTCCAACTATGAATAATAATAATGCAACTCCTATTTGTGAGAATAATGCTAGATCATCTAGTCCTTTTACAAGACCTAATGTCATTGGTCCTATTATTACTCCTGCTATGACATAAGCTAATACTAATGGCTGTTTCAATGTTTTGGCAATTAATCCTAATAATGTTGCTACTACTATCATTAAAGTTATATCTATAAAGAAATTTTGTGATATCATTTACTCCTCTTTTTAATATTAGAAATTATTTTGTTTATTAATAAAACTTTCTCTTAGACTTTCTTCTTCATAGTTATTTCTATAAAACTTACTCTTACCTGTCTTCCCTCTCTATTTTTGAAATCTTCGCTTCCTGTTTTTATATGTTTTATGTCTATATTGTTCTCTAAGAATCTGTTCATTGCAACTTCTGATATGTCTACTGCTTTTGATATGAATTTTCCTCTTGCTTTTACTATTACCTCGTCTGAATTCTGTGTTGTGAACTGCATTACTACTCCTGTTACATAATTTAGTAATGGTTTCTCTCCTACAAAGATTACATTATTGTCAGAATTATTATCTTCCATTTTCCCTTCAAAGTCTTATTTGGGATTCTATCTATAAAATCTTAAGTATACTCTAATATATATTTTAGAACTATTGTTTCTCTTTAGCTAATTTAGTAATGTATCCAGCTATTAAATTTCTTAATTTCTTTGATTGTATCACAGCCATCTCAGTGACTGCTTTCTTATTATCATCAAATGTTGTTTTCTGGAATCTTTCAGGGTTTTGAGTATATAACTTAGCTCCAGCTCTCTTCACTAATCTAGTTCTTATTCTTCCCATAAAGTTTTGAAAACCTAGAATCTTTATAAAACTTACTATGACCCTTTAAATAACAATATTTTATGTTTTTTACAAAATTTTCAGTTTTTTTCAAGGAAAGCTTATAAATTTTAAAAACAACATATTAAAATGGAGTCTCACAATGCTTTAGTTGTATTCCAAGATAAGAAAATAAGGAGAATATTTCATAATAATGAGTGGTATTTCTCTGTAATTGATGTAGTTCAGGCTTTGACTGATAGCCCAGACCCTAATGATTATTGGTATAGGACAAAGAAAAGAGAAAAAGAATCAAGCGAAGTTGAACTATCGACATTTTGTCGATACTTGAAATTATTAGCTGAGGATAATAAATTAAGGGAAACTGATTGTGCTAATACTAATGATATGTTTAGACTAATCCAATCAATATCCTGCTAATAATGCAAAAAAAGAATTAGAAAGTGAAACTAAAAAGTCAGTAATATCAAAAGATAACTTCCTTAATCTTGATAAAAAGAAAAAATTAAGCAAAGGATAGGCTTTTAAAATTTATTATTTTTATAAATTTATGACAAACTTAGAAAATCCATTATTAAAAAGCATAGATACTCTTCTTATAGAAACTCAGGAGAGAATAAATCATCATAATGAACGTTATGTTGCTGTAGTTAACCCTAATTCAGAAAATGCACATGAAAGAGAAGATTCAATAACATACGGAAAATTAATAGAACTAGAGAGAGAAGATAGAAAAGTTATATGGGATGAGTTTTACGCATCTATTAGTTCAACATTACCAAAAATAAAAAGATGTAGATACTAATTCCTCTCTAATACGTATATCTCTCTTCCTAATTTATTCTTATTAGAACCATATAATACAGGTCTGTAAGCTAGTGTATATTTATGTTCTTTTGCCATGTTCTCAAAATCCATTGCAACACTTTTTCCTTCCAATGTTTTTAATCTTGGTACTACCATTGCAACTCTTGATCCAGGTTTTAATATATTATAGATTTCACTTAACAAGTTAGAATAAATCTCTCTTAATTCTTCTATTGTCTCTCTTGCTTCCATCATATTTGGCAATTTCCTTATGTAAGGTCCCATGTATGGTTCTGTTACTACTCCGTTTATCATTGTCTTTACAAACTTTGAAGTATCACGACTATTCTTATTATGTAACACATAACTTGTCTTTATCCCATAGGTTGTCTTTAACCATTCTAGATTCTCTGTTGTCTGTTTTATTGCCTCTTTGTCTATATCCATTCCTATGACATTTATTCCTCTTAGCATTGATTCCTGTAATATTGTTCCTGAACCGCAGAATGGATCTAATATTGTGTTTCCTGATCTTGCCTTGCTTAAATTAACTAATATCTTAGCCAGTCTTATAGAAATTACTTTCATGTAATCAACATTAGGTCTTCCTAAGTCTCTCTCTTTCTGTTCTATCACATCTGTTACTGCTACTGTGACTCCAACCTGGTTCTTGAATACTACTACATCTACTACTTTTTCCTTGTATTCTTTCTTGATCAGTTTTGTTGGTTCACCTTCATGTCTGTGTGTCGCTTTTACTTTTATTCTTTTGAAATAATCTTTTAGATAATCCTCAACTATGTCTAGTATTCCTGTATTATATCCTGTAACATAATATTCTGTCTTGTTGCTTGTTCCTTTATAGATATCATATTTTTCTAAGTTCTGTTCTATCTCATCAGGTCTTAATGTTGCTGATATTACCTCAGCTATCTTCACTGTCCCACCTAGATCATGTATGACTTCTTGTTTTAATTCTTTTAATTTTATTGATATTATTGAATCATTTGAATCTAATATCTGGTACTCTTCATTCTTTCCTTCAAAGTATGATTCTATCTCTATCTTTGATAGTTCAGGATCTCTTCCAAGTACAAATAAGTAGTTTTTCATAATATCTATTTTTTATATAATATTATAAAGCTTGCTAAGGAAGTTATTTGAAGTATTTTTGTTCTTATATAGAGATTAACAGGAATCAAGGAACATAAATGATTTTCTTTATTTTTTGTAAATCTTTCAGTTTTTTCTTCTAAAGACTTTTTAAATCTATTTCATTAATTATTTTATGATAATATTAAGTATATGGTTGTATGGGAAACCTTCATGGGATATTCCTATTGAAGGTAAAAGTTTCTTGGATCCTAGGATTATTAGAGAGCACAATGAATATCTTTATTCGCATCTGAATTCAATATGTTCGATTATAGAAAAATTGAATTCTAATGGTTGGAATTTTTCAGAAGTCTATGGAGAATTCTATGCTATTGTATTCTATAAGAACATCTCTTATTCATCAGCTAGTAAAGAAGTATCATCATTGGATATTCCTTATGATAAGATTGTGATGGAAGAGATAAGATGAGATTATTTATTATTTTATTATTATGTATACCAAGTGTTTATGCATGGGATTCTAATGGCCATAAAGCAATTGTTGATTATATCTATTTTAATACTGATATGTATTCTAAAGGTTTTAACTTATCAAGATTAGAGGAAGGTTCTGTTGCTCCTGACAAAGTCTTCAAGGATCAGAAAAAACATCATTATCCATCATCTTACGATCTCGCTAATAAATGGTTGAATAATTCTGATGATTATAGTTTCGGTGTTGCCTCTCATTATATCTCAGATTCTTTTGATGCTACTGAATATATTAATAATGAAAATTCTAAAGATAGGAAACTTTTCTACTCTAAGGCAGTTATTGATATTGAATGCAGGAATTATGGTTACTCTTTGTCAGATCTTAAAGAAGGTTCTAAGAATTATATTGAATGGAATTCATGGCTGAAGAATAAAAGCAATGCAATTCCTGTGAAAGAAATAAATCAGGCAACAAAAGTTTCTTTGTCAATAGCTCTCAAGAAATATAATCTTACATGTTTGAAAAGGACTGATGTTCAGGATTTTGATTATTTTAGGAATAATGTTATTTACGAAATGATTGCATTGTTTATTCTTTCAGTTATCTTCTTATATCTCTTTAATAGTTAACTGTCCGTTATATTTTGTGTTGACTAATTCTAATGCTTTCTTGTTGACTTTTCCGTTTACTATTAATATTGTCGGAAGTTTTTTCAATTGTCCATCGCTGTAAGCTAATGATATGTCAGAATCATTTATAGAAGCTTTATTTTTCGCTTTTACATAATACTTTAGTTTTCCAAAATTAGTATTCAAGTTTATTATGAAATCTATCTCTTTCTCTTTTTTTACTAATTCTTCTTTTATTATCTCTGCATTGTTTGTATTTAATAGTTCTAATATCTGTTCATAGAATTTTCCTTCTGGTTTTTTTACAACTTCAGTTTTAATCTCTTCTTTTACTTTAATAGGTTTATCTTCTATTATTTGTGTTTTTATCTCAGGTTTTATCTCTTTCAATAATTCCTCTCTTAAGTTTTTTACAGCTTCTTTTATTAAATGCTCTTGATGATTGTTTGTTTCATGTATTATCTTAGGTTCTTCTAATGTTTTATTCTCTTCAACAATATTTTCCTGTATTAATGTTGAGGCATTGTTTGTAAGCTCTTGTGTAGGTTCAACATATACATTGTTCATTATCTCTGTTATCTTATTTTTTGCCTCTTCATCATTCACTAGGTGATGTTTCCAAAATGTCTCATTATTATTCTGTACTAGTACATTTATTGGTCTTACAAAATCTTTTAAACTTTTTATTGCAACTCTCTGCCATGGTTCTAGGTCTATCTCTCTCATTACTTTATGTTCTTTTATTAATTCGTAAGCCTGTTTTTCTCTTCCGCTTAAGCTTGTAGCCAGTCTTGTATCCATTAATGGTTCCTGTCCCTCAATGTAATACAAAGGACTTCCACCAATAGATGCAAATGTTATCTTTAGTTTTTTATTAGCAACTAGTTCTGATAGCATTGCTGATGCAAATAATATGTTTGTATTGAGAAATTTTGATAATTGTACTGGTAATACAGGTCCTGTTGATCTTACAAAGTTTAGTACTGCCTCTCTTTGGTCTGCCATTAATTAATTGTTATCTCTTTTTATTTAAAACTTTATGTTATTTTTTAATATATATTTTCTATTTTAGTAATTAGTTTAAGGTCTCTTCCAGGCCACTTCATAAAATGTACAATCATTTTCTGCGTCTACAAGTGCTAGTAATAATCTTTTTCTTGTACTATGAGCTACTCTATTTTTAGCTGCAAAACTATACCATGTTAATGTCTCAGACTCAGATACTGGGAACACAACCCATTTAGCATGATCCTCTCCAGGTTTTATTCCCCTATCATATACTCTGAAATCTGCTCCGAATTTTAATGCTGTCTTTACTATATATCCCCTTTTTCTTAAATCTTTAAAGACAACATATCTTGTCCAGAAATTTGGATCTATTTTTCTTGCCTTTTTTACATATGTATCAAAGTCTAGTATTTTCTTTCCCTCTTTTATTACAAATTTTCCTCTTTCCATTAGATATAATGCTTCTAATAATGCATATTGGAATTTTTTGTTCTCTGTAGGCTCTCCATATCTTGTCTTGTCATATAATTCTCTTGTTAAATCTGTACTTTCAGCAACTACTATCTCTCTTGCTAGTTCTACTTCTATTTTCTCATTTATTTTTGGTAAATCATCTACTGGCTCTCCAAGTCTTTCTTCATTTAATTCCTGTGCTGTTCCTGAATTTTTCTCTTCTTGAGGTTCTTTGGTTTGTGACTTATCCTTTGCCATGATACTTGTTGTTTATATCATTTTAAAAACCTTTTTATATTTATATCCTGTAAAATATGTTATGAAAATCATATTTTTGGGTACAGCATCTATGCAACCTACTAAGGAAAGGAATCTTTCATCTTTATTATTCAATCACGATGATGAGAATATCCTTTTTGATTGTGGTGAAGGTACTCAGAGGCAGATGAAGATTGTTTCTTTGAAATCTACTAAAATAACAAGAGTGATTATTAGTCATTTCCACGCTGATCACGTCCTTGGGTTGTCTGGCATGATAAGAAGCCTTATTGCTAGTGACTACCAGAAGGTTTTGCATGTCTATGGCCCTAAGGGTTTAAAAAAATTCTTTGATAATATGTTAAATTCTGCTTACTATTCAAATGATCTTAAATTTGAATTGCATGAATTCTCCAAGGGCATTATATTCGAGAATGATAAGTTTTCTATAGAAGCTCTTCCTCTTGCTCATTCAGTTCCATCTTTTGGTTTTATTGTTAAAGAAAAAGATCGTAGGAAAGTAGATGTTGATTACACTTCTAAATATGGTTTGAAACAGCATCCATTATTAGGTGATCTGCAGAAAGGTAAAGATATAGTCTATGAAGGTAAAAAAATATCTTACAAAAAAGCGACTTATCTTGTTGAAGGAAAGAAAGCGGGTTTTATATTTGATACTGGAGTGTGTGATAATTGTTATATCATTGGAAAGAATGCTGATTTATTAGTTTCTGAAAGTACATTCTCTCATGAACATGAAGATAAGGCTTTAGAATATAAACATCTTACATCTAAGCAAGCTGCTAATATTGCTAAAAAATCAAAATCTAAGAAACTAGTCCTTACTCATTTCAGTCAAAGGTATAAAGATGAATCTAAGATTTCAGAAGAAGCAACTTCAGTTTTTAAGAATACAATTATAGCTCATGATTTTATGGAAGTTGATATCTAATGAGGTTATTATTAATTGATAATCATTCAAAGCATATTAAAGAAATATTAAAGAATTTTGTTAATACTGAAGTTGTTGATTTTAAAAATTTTAAAAATTACAAAAAATTTGATGCTGTAATACTTTCTGGTGGTTCCTCTTTATCAGTTAAAAACCATAGTAGAGAATATTACAAAGAGTTAGCTCTAATTAAGAGTTGTAATAAACCTATATTAGGGATATGTCTTGGTTTTGAATTAATTAATTTCGCATTTGGGGAGGATTTAATTCGTGTAGATAGTAAAATTAAGGGTGTTATGGAAATAAAAGTTCTCAATAGTGATAAGCTGTTTAATTTATTACCTAAAAGATTCAAAGTATTTGAGAGTCATAGATGGATTGTTAAAGAGAATAAGTCCTTAAAAACTCTAGCTAAGTCTTATTATGGTATTGAAGCAGTAAAGCATCCAAAGAAAGAGATTTACGGAGTCCAGTTTCACCCAGAAGTTTTTATTAAAAACGATAAAGGTGTTAAAATACTAAAAAATTTTGTTAATATTGTTAATAACTCCTAAATGTAAATACTAATGCCCATACTGATATTGTTGCTAATACTACTGTTGTTAGTAATGTAAAGAAGCTTGTCAATGTAGGGTTTACTATTGTCATGTTTAATAAATTTGCTAATAATCCTAATAAATAAGTTGCAATTATTGTTGTTGAGAATGTTATTATTGCACATATTATTGTATGCTTCTTATTTTCTTTGAAATATTTATATGCTGTTTTCAGGCTCTCTCTTACTCCACCTTTCTCAATTATTAATATTGGATATACATAGAAGAATGTTAATTTAAGTATGATCCATATGAGTAGTACGATTAATGATAGTATTAAGATTAATATTTTATTATTGAAATTTAATAATGTGAATATTGCTAATGGTAAAAAATAGAATATTGATAATATGAACTTTATCCAAAATACTCCCAACATATTTTCTCTTGCCTCTAAAAAACATTCTATGATGTTCACAGGTTTATGGTTTACTACTTTTTTGCACATCACATATTTTGTTGTCACAGTTGTTAATCCAAGGAATATGTTTACACTTGTTATAATTACAAAGCTTATTATTAACTTCAATAATGATGAAGTTGAATTGAATATTGCTGTGATGAAAGTAAAGACTGTATTATAATCTAAGTGTGATCCTTTTAGTAATCCATTTATATATAGAAATAATGATGTGAATATTATTGTTGATATTATGAATACTAATTCTGGTACTAGTAATGCAGGATTTTCTTTTATATCTCTGAAACTTTCTAAGAATATTTCTGTATAGCTTTCCCTCATTTTATTTATCTATAATTGAGTATCTTTATAAAGATTTTCTTGCATTTAATATTATATGATTGATCCTGTTCTATTGCATATTGGTCCTATTCAGGTTAGGTATTATGGCATATTGTATGCTCTTGCTTTTATTGTTGGTTATTATATTGCCGTTAAATTAGCTAAAAAATTTAATATTCCAGAATCTTTGGTTGAAGATTATATTCCATATATTATTATTGCTGATATTGTTGGTGCGAGATTGTTTGAGGTTTTATTTTATGATCCTAGTTATTATTTTTCTCATCCATTAAAGATTTTTGCTGTATGGGAAGGTGGTCTTGCATCTCATGGTGCTATTATTGCAATTATACTTACAACATTTTATTTCTGTAGGAAACATAAGCTTGATATATTGAATTTCCTTGACTTAATATCTATTCCTGTCGCTCTTGGTGCTGCCTTTATTAGGGTTGGTAATTTTATTAATTCTGAATTAGTTGGTAAAGTATCTAATGTTCCTTGGGCTGTTAAGTTTGCAGGTTATGAAGGTTTAAGGCATCCTGTTCAGTTATACCAGGCTATTGGGCATGTTATTATCTTTTTTATATTATTGTTAGTATTATTTAATTATAAGAATAGGAAGATTGGTTTTATTTTCTTCACTATGTTATTAATAGATTCATTATTTAGATTTATTACAGAATTTTATAAGGACTTGCCTTCAGATTATGGTTTTTTTTATTTTGGCTTAAACTTAGCTCAATGGTTTAGTATTGTTATTGGATTGATATGTTTAGTTTATTTGATTAAAATTTATAATATTTTATCAAGACGTACATGATCTATCTCTCTAAGAGACCGTCTAAAAGCTCCTTTATATAATCCTTTAGCTAAATTAGTATCTGGATACATCTTGACTGTTATATGAGAATTTACTATACCATCATCATCTATTTTTATTGGTAAACTTTCAATTGGATTATCAAAATCTACCATTACTCTGCTTACTCCGCATCTCTCTATTGTCTGTGCATATCCAAATGTTAAGGTATTTGGTGTTTCGTGGAATTCTTTATAATTCATTCCAGGGAATAATTCTTTCATGATCATGTTCAATGTATTTGCTCTATATATCCCTTTTTTCAATGCTGTATGGAATGTTATCCGCAAGTTGGAATATCCGTTGGATCTTTCTATATCTTCAAACTGTTTATTTCTACATGATGTATTTTTAATATCTAGACTGATTTTTCTTTCTAGTGTTATTATCCTTGGATCTTCTCTTAAAGTTTTTTCAATATCGTATAATTTACTCATAAAACTTTTTCTTTAATGTCTTTTATAAGTATTATTATAACAGATTTACAAATACATTGCTTACATTCTTTACTTTCTTGACTCTGTTTATTATATCAGTTAATAATTTTAAGCTATCAATATTTATTCCAAACCTGCATTCTATGTTGTTCTGGTTTATTGTCTTTCCTTTTGCATCTTTTATATTGACTCCTAATGTTGATGCAGAGTTTAATATCTCTGTAAATAATCCTACTCTATCTTTTCCTATTATTATTAATTCTATATAATAATTTTTAGGATCTATCCATTTTGCTAAACATTTCTTATTGTTGTTTTTTAGATTATCGCAATTGTTTTTGTGTATTATTGCAGATTTTAGTCCGCTTAATGCTCCGGATATATCATCTCCTGGTAATGGGTTGCAGCATTGTGCTAATTTTATTTTTTTATCTTTGTAATTCTCTAATTTTATCAATCCATATCCTGCTTCCTCTTTGACTTCCTCTTTTTTTTGCATTGCATTTATGCTTAATCCTGTTCTTGATTTGATGTCATGTTTTATCTTATCTCTTGCCTTGTTTGTCTTTACAAATTTCAGCCAGTCTTTTACTGCATTATGGCTCTTGTTTGTGATTATGTCTACTATATCTCCATTCTCTAATTCTTTGTTCAGTTGTGCTATATTACCGTTTATTTTCGCACCGACACAGGTCTTTCCTATATCAGTATGCAGCATATATGCAAAATCTACTGGTGTTGATCCTTTAGGAAGTTCTATTGCTTTGCCTTTTGGTGTAAATACAAATATTATATCACTGAAGAAGTTTATATCAACTTTATTGTTCTCGTGTACTAGTTCTTTTATCCAGCTTATTTTTTTATCAAATACTCTGTTCTGTGCCATTCCTTTATAGCTGAAGTGTGATGCTATTCCATCCTCTGCATTCTCATTCATGTCTTTTGTTCTTATCTGTATCTCTATTATTTCGTCTTCGTATATTATTCCTGTATGTATTGACTGGTATCCGTTAGGTTTTGGTAATGCTATATAATCTTTTAATCTGTCTGGTACATATCTGAACAGGCTATGGGCTATTCTTAAGATATTGTAGCATTGTTCTACATTCTCTGTTATTATCCTCAAGCCTATAACATCATATGGTATTGCATCTTTGTATTCATCTTTTGATATCATTTTTTTGTATATGCTGTAGATCTGTTTTACTCTTCCTGTTATGTCTGCATCTATTTTTTCATCTCTTAATTTTTGTTCTATTATTTTTTTTATCTTGTAGACTTTATGTTCTGCATTTTTTATGCTGTTATCAATTCTGTTTTTTACATTCTTATATTTTTCAGGTTCAAGATTCTTGAATGCAAGGTCTTCCATCTCTGATTTTATCTTTCCGATTCCAAGTCTGTATGCTAATGGGGCATATATCTCTAAGGATTCTTTTGATATCTTTTTTATTCTTGAATCTTCTAAGTATTCTATCTCTCTCAGATTTATTAGTTTGTCACATAATTTTACTATCAGGACTCTTATATCTTTGGAAGCAGCAATGAGTACTTTTCTCAGTCCGTCTTGTTCATATGTATTCTTTGTTATATTATTCTTTATCTGCCTCATTAATTCAAGGTTTTTTATTAATTCAAGTATTGTTTTTCCAAATATGTTTTCTATCTCTCTTTCTCCAACACCTCTGCTTGTTAGCCCGTGTAATAATGCACAGCATATTGTCTCATCATCTGCTTTAAGTTCTGCTGTTAAGTTTGCAACATCTAATTGGTGCATTATCATTGGTTTTCCAGATGCTCTATTTTGTCCTTCTAGTCTTGTTTTTGCAAAATTATATGCTCTATCTAATAATGCTATATCAGAATCCTTGTTATACCTTAATATTTTTTTTATCAGGTCTTTGAACTCCATAAACCTTTAGACTTGGGCAACCTTTAAAAATATTCTTATTAGTATCATTATTATGAGATATGTAAGGCAGGTTATTTTTGAGAAGATAGGAAAAGAAAGGCAGAAGCTTCTAGAGAGATCTGCTGTTGCTGTTGTCGGATTGGGTGCTCTTGGTTCTGTAAGTTCTGAATTGCTTGCAAGGGCTGGTATTGGTAAATTAATATTGATTGACAGGGATATTGTTGAATTAAGCAATCTTCAGAGACAGTCATTGTTTGATGAGTCAGATATTTCTAAGCCTAAAGCTCTTATTACTGAAAAAAAACTTTCAAGAATAAATTCTTCTATTGATTTAGTTTCACATTTTGAGGATTTATCCTATGAGAATGTAACATCTATGCTTAAAGGTGTTGATCTAGTATTGGATTGTACTGATAATTTTTATACAAGATTATTGATTAATGATTTTTGTGTTAAGAATGGTATCCCTTGGGTTTACTCTGCAGTTATTGGTTCTACTGGTGCTTGTTTTAATATCCTCCCTGAAAAACCATGTCTCTCATGCATTATCAAAGAGCCAGATTCAGTTCTAGGTACATGTGATACAGAGGGCATTCTTAATACTACATCACATGCTATATCCTCTATTCAGGTTACTGAAGCTCTTAAGATTTTGACTAGACAGAATCCTACTAAGGAATTTATTCATTATGATATTTGGGCTAATAAATTATTGAAACTGAAAGTTCATAAGAATGCTAATTGTAATGCTTGTAATGGTTTGTACAATTATCTTGATGGTTTAAGATCAAATAACTCTGTTAAATTATGTGGCTCTTCATCTTTCCAGTTTAAGGCTAATTATAACTTTAATGAAATGAGGAAGAAGCTCTCTAAGAATGAGGATTGTGAGTCAAATGCTTATTTTATAAAATTAAATGAGATTACTATCTTTAAAAACTGCCGTGTTGTTATTAAGGCTGATTCAGAGAGGAAAGCTAAGGTTTTATTTAGTAAATATTTATCATGATAATAAGAAGATGTTCAACAAAAGGTGCTTTTGAGATCATTCCTGAAGTTCCTCTTAATTTTAATGATATAAGGAAAAGATTTAAGTTGACTTTTGAAATTCCTAATTTGATTATGTTTGATTATGAAAAATATTCTATAAGCTGTTATAAGAATGGTAAGATACTTATTAAAAATTGTAATTCAGAAGAAGAAGCTGAGGAAATAGCAGAGGTCTTGTATAATGGCTAAGAAAGCTTTATTGTTGTTGTCTGGTGGTATTGATTCTCCTGTTGCAGGTTATCTCATGCAGAAGCTTGGTTTAGAGATTATTGCTTTGCATTTTTCTAATGAACCTTTTACTGATAATGGTCCTGAGATTAAGTCTAGAAAATTAGCTTCTCACTTGAAATTCAATAAATTTATTGTTATGAATATTAGTGATATTCTTGGTAACGTTGCTAAAAAATGTAAGCGTGAATATTATTTTATTATAATGAAGAGAGTTATGTTAAAGAAAGCCTGTGAAGTTGCTAAATCTGAAAATTGTGATTTTATTATTACTGGTGATAATCTTGCTCAGGTTTCTTCCCAGACTCTGGAAAATATGAAAGTCATAAGTTCTGTTTCAACATTTGAAATTTTAAGACCTTTACTTACTTATGATAAGAAAGAAATAATTAAAATTGCTCTAGAAATTGGCACTTATGATATATCTAATGGTCCTGAAGTTTGTGATGTCCTTGGTCCTAGGTCTCCTGCTACTCGTTGTAAATTAGAAAAAATAGAAAAAGAAGAATCTCGTTTAGAGTTTTAATTTATTGCTCTTGTTGAGGATTCTGGAATTTCTTCATCATCTCACTTAAATCACTGAATTGCACATTTGTAGGTGGTGTAAACATATCATCGCTTACAGAAAATTTGTTGCAATCTACATTTGTGTTAGGATCTGTTTTTCCCTGAACTTGTGCATTATATTCTTCTGTTGTGTCTGAATCACTTTTTGTTTCATCTGAACAGAACTTTGTTCCCTGATTAGTTCCATTCTGCCACATCCATACACACTTGTTTTCATCACTTACAACATTTACTTTTCCTTGTGGTGTTGTTAGTTCACTTCTTACTTTTTTTCCCTTTACATACATCTCTATCTGATTATTTTCTTGCATTGTTGTACATTTGTATGAACTCCCGGAATTCATTATATCTGCTAATTTTCCTGAGAACTTGTCATTTGAATCAGTGCTTGTTTGACTATCTGTCTTTGAACATGCTCCAAGAATCAATATTCCTAAGACTAGTATGATTAAAATAGTATTTCTTTTCATTTTTTATTCCTCCATAATGTTTATAAGTTTTCTATTTTTATCTCTATTTAAATTTAATCAAAAATGAAAATATTTATTGAAAGAACTAATGAAAATGTTGAAGTTAAGGAAGCATCTACAGTTAAGGAGTTATTAAAGATCCTTAAGATAAATCCTACTACTGTTATTGTTGCTAGGGATGATGAGCTTATTACTGAAGATACTAAATTAAACAAGAATGATTCTATTAAGTTGATCTCAGTAATATCAGGTGGATAATGGTTTGTAAGAAATGTATTGAATCTCCTGTTATTAAGCTTCCCAATAGTGAGGTTTCTTTATGTAAGTCTTGTTTTGTCAAGTATTTTGAAAAAAAAGTTTTTAAGACAATAAGGATTTACAAACTGGTTGAGAAAAATGATCATATTGGTGTTGCTGTTTCTGGTGGTAAGGATTCTACTGCTCTTCTTTATATTCTTAATAAATTAATAAAAAAGCGTAAAGGTTCCAGATTGACAGCTATTGCTATTGATGAGGGTATTAAGGGTTATCGTGATGTCTCTTTGGATTTTCTTAAAAATTTCTGCAATAAGTACAAGATTGATTTGAAGATTTTTTCTTATGAAGCTAATTTTGGCAAACCTTTAGATAGCATTTTAGATGCTAATAAAAATATTATTCCTTGTTCTATTTGCGGTGTTTTCAGAAGATATTTATTGAATAAGAACTCTAAGGAGTTAGGTTTTACTAAACTTGCTACTGGCCATAATATGGATGATGAGGCTCAGACTATTCTTATGAATTACTTTAGAAGTAATATTAGAATATCCGCTCGTTTAGGTCCTATTACTGGTGTTCTTAATAATAAGAAGTTCATTAAAAGGATTAAACCTTTATATTTTTTATCAGAAAAAGAAGTTACTACTTATTCCTATATCATGGAGTTTATGGATAAGTATATGGAATGCCCTCATAATGCTCAGTCTTATAGGGGTCAGATTCGTGATTTCATTAATGATTTTGATTCTAAATATCCTGGTACTAAGCACGGTATTATTACCTCTTTTTTAGAAATACTTCCATTGTTGAAGAATAATCTCAACTATAAAGAAGAACTTAAGATTTGTTCTATATGTGCTGAACCTTCTTCTAAAGATATTTGCCAGACATGTATTTATGCTGAGTCTGTTGTGAATAAGATGAAATGAATGATAAATAGAGTTAGGTGCCTACAAATCCAAATAATGTAGTCCCCCCTTATTATATTCTTCATTATATATATTAAAAGTTATACATTCCTTAGTGAATTAAATTTATATACTACCTAATTATAATGGTATAGAGGTATTTAGGATGGATTACGATCAAGAAGTGAATATTGCATGTACTAGCTGTTCTAAGAAAGTTCCTATTTCACAGGCTACTTATGGTACAGGAAAGTCTCTAATTTGTTTTAGTTGCTACAATCTTATTGCTAGAGGTGCTAAGCCTGACCGTATTATACAGTCTGCTGAAGCTCCTGAAAAAGTTAATTATAAATGTAATAACTGCGGTTATAATTTCTCTAGATCTGTTAATTTCCATTTTGGTGGTGCCTGTTTTAATTGTGGTAAATATGCTGTTGAAGTTATGAAAAGCAATGAAGTTATCATGAAAGATAGAAAGTCTTTGTTAGATTACTAATCTTTAAATATATTAAATTTTATTTTAATTAAATGGACTACAACATTATTTTCAATTCTTATAATTCATTGCATGAAGAAGAACAATTAAAGAAACTTGATTTAATTTCTACTTTTTTAAAAGTTAATAAATCTGATAAATTATTGGATATTGGCTGTGGCACTGGTATCTCTACCGATTTCTTTGATTGTTTCTCTGTTGGTATTGATCCCTCTTTTAATATGCTTAAATTATCTCAAGGTAATAGGATTAATTCTTTTGCTGAAAATTTACCTTTTAAAAATAATTCTTTTGATATAATATTAGCTTTGACTTCTATCCATAATTTTAACAATATTGATCTTGCTATTGAAGAAATAAAGAGAGTCTCTAAAAAAGATTCTAAGATAGTTATTACTTTATTGAAGAAATCTCCCAAGTTTAGTTCTATTAAAAAGAAGTTATTAAAAAACTTTAATTTTAAAACAATTGAAGAAGATAAAGACTTGATTTTTTATCTAGTTTAACTTTGATTTTCCTGTATTTACTATTAACATTTTCTTATCTCTTGGTAATTTATCTTTCATCTGTAACATTAATGCTAATCCTGCTATTCCTGAATATTCACAATTAATCTTTTGTTCTTTAGCTATTTTCATTGCCTCTTCTAAATATTCCTCTCTTACTAAGCATACACTTGATTTAGACCCACAATATCCTGCATATTTATAGAGTTTTATCCATTGTTCGTCATAATGTACAAATGGTAAATGAGGAGAGTGTAATTTGTCTGCCTTACTTTTTGGATTATCTATTGTTGCACCTAAATAATTACATTTTCTTAATATTTTAATGTCACATTTAAATCTTGGATCATGTTTTTTAGTTGTAACCTCTTTTTTATTTATATTTAGTATATTTTCATATAGATTTCCTGTTCCAAAAGGTACAAAACAGTATTCTGGATTGTTATTTATTATTTCATAACTTAACCAGTCATAGAATCTCATTGTTGGATCTAATGCTTGATTAGATGTTATATCAAATCCAGTTGAATTATTTGTTAGTTTTAAAATATCTCTCCATCCTAAAGTTCTCTTTGATAAATCTGTTTGATATACTTCACATCCTAATAACTTTAAATATTTTAATATTTCAGGTTTTAAGTTAATATCTACAAGAACTTTTAGATTAGGCAGTTTATACTTATTTAGTTGTGTTTGTATAGCTATTGCTGCACTTCCTGAACTTATTATAGACATGTGCGGAAGTTTTCCTTTTATTTGCCCATTCTTTTTTGATATTAAAAAGTCTCTATAAGTTACAATTATTTCCCAAGCCATTCTATCTTTATGTGTTCCAGTAGGATTGACACTTTCATCTTTTAACCATACATTTGTAAATCCTGGAACTTTTATTTGATATGTTGGTGTTGCAGGAAATTTTGGATTATCAGAAGGAAACTCAGGTCTATTAGGATTATTTTCAGAAGCAATTTTTATAGATTTTAGAATTAATTCTTCACTTTTAGATAAAAACATATATATTCCTTAAATATTTCAAATAAAAAGGTTTCTATGTAAGGTTTTCTAAAACCCATTATTATCATCCTATGAACCTTATACAATATAAAAAGAAAGTATATAAACTAAGTCTTCATCATGAACCTCTATGACAACAAAAGAGGGACAGATTTCGAATATTATTGGTATTGCAGCCACTAAATTAGCAAATGAGATTAGTGCTACAAGTATTCTCTCTTTTGAAAGGACTGCATCTGATATCTATAATGATTCTTTATACAATGAAATTAAAGTCTCTCTTTTCAAGAAAGTCGGTTACTCTCAGTATATAAAAACTGAATATAAGACTAATATAAAAAAACCAGGCTTAGGCTCTATGATTCCCATTAAGGAGTTGATAGCTGAAGCTTATTATAATAAATATATCTCTAAAGGTGAGACTATTGTATGTATACAGGATGATTCTTTTGATAATGGTTTTAAGGGTATGATGTCTGTAGTGCACGTTGATACTTTATTCTCTACTAATAATACTAGCTTATTGTATGAGAATGTCCATCCTGATATTATTGACTCAATTATAGAAATCGCTTTAGAAATATCAAAATATGGCAGAGAAGGTAAGAAGGTTGGCACTGCTTTCATTATTGGTCCTAAGGAAATCATGAAATACTCTAAGCAATTGATTATTAATCCATTTGAATATATTGCTCCTGAGAAGAAGAAGATTACAGACCTTGAATTAAGAGAGACAATTAAGGAATTTTCTCAGTTAGATGGTGTTTTCATGATTGATAATGATGGGACTATATTATCATCTGGCACTTATATTGATATTGATACTGAAGGTTTGAATCTTCCCCATGGTCTTGGTACTAAGCATCGTAATTGTGCAGCTATTACAGCAAAAACATCTGCTATAGCATTTGTTGTCTCATCTTCTGGTGGTAAGATAAAGATATTCAAGAATGGTAAGATTGTTATGAGCATCTAGTTGCTTATATCATGTTCTAGGTTTTCTATCTGTTGTTCTATTAATTCTGTCCTTTCTTCAAATATGTCTAATCTTTCTTTTAATTCTTCATCTGCATTTCTAGCTTCTTTATTATCATTTAATACTGTTAATAATCCTAATAATGTGTCGTGCAGTTCATTAAGTTGTATTAAATTTAGATTTTTATTATTTAATGTTTCTATTCTGAGATATCTGAACCTTCTTATTTTTTCTAATGCTCTATTTATGGTTCTCTCTTGAAGATGATCTCTGAATATCTCTATGTCATTATCATTTATTTCGTTTATTTTTTCTCTTTTTGGAGGTATATCAAATCCTCTTCCAAATATCTGTATATGCATAGGATATTAGATTTTTACTCTTTTATAAACATTTTTAAAGCTTTAACTTTCTACATTTGTATGCCCCTGTAGCGCAGCCTGGATTTATAATAACTAGATAGCGCGTCAGGTTCCTAACCTGTAGGTCGTGGGAGGTTAAATCATGTGTGGTTTAATCAACGAATTCAAATCCCATCAGGGGCGTTATAATCATGAAAGAAATAATCTTTAAACATAAAATGAAAAGTGGTATTAGTGTTATGTATAAAAAGAAAGATGATACTATAGACTTCTTAATTATGGAAATTCATAGTTTTGTTGACTGTTCTGAAGCTGAAGGCAAATCTATTGATCTTGATGGCAATGAAAAAGAATTTGTAATATCCTCAGAAAAAGAGTCATTTCTATTGCCTGAATTGTTGTCTAAAATAATAGAAGTTGAAGATAATCAAGTTTTAATAAGATATTCTTATAATGAGCAGTTATATGAAATATTACAAATTGCATGATTTTTTTATCTGTTATATTTTGTTAATTATCTTTTACTTTCTATTTGTTGTTTTTCGTATAATGATCTTATTAATAATATTCCTAGTTCTCTATTTCTCTCTGTTATCTCTCTGGCCAATCTTCTCATTTCAGGCGTCATTATCTGGGTGTGTTCACCTTTTGTTAACTTATCTTCGTATTCTTCAGCTATCCAATAATTTCTATATTTTACTAATGCATCAATTTCTCCGTCACAATCAATGTCTCTTAAACGATAATTTGTTTCACCATAACCTGAAGGTAGACTAACTGATGGGACATTGAATGTTTTGCCACAATCAAACATTTCCGGTGTAGGTTCAACAAATTTAGGGCTCTCAGAAAATGGATTACATGAGCCTAATAGTAATGTTGTTAATAATACATATTTTTGTTTCATTTTGTACTTTCCACAAATTCTTCTATATTATCATAAATTCTAATAGAAAACTGTTTGGCAATTGATCTTAAATGTTCATTATTTCCTATTAAGGCAAGTGGTAATATTTTTATTTCTTTGTTGAAGCAACATTCATTATACCTAAATTTTTCAATTTCAAGAGGTTCTAACAAAAACATTTTTCTAAAACTGTTAAGTCCTTCAATTGCCTTTTCAGGATTTTGGTATTTTGATATCATTTCATTTATAGTTTTAAATAAGAATATTCTATGTCCTTCTAAAAATTTGGAAGAATAATCACATGAGGTAAAGGTTTTTCCATTAGTTAAAGCCATTAAATCAAATGGAATACAATACTCTGGTTCTTCATCTGTAGTGAATACTAAGCCTTCTGGTCTGTAAGTTTTATTGTATTCTGTTGTTATTAAGGAAACGCATAGTCTCTTATTTAATTCATTGTGGTCTGTATTAGGTTTTAATGTTTTATATTTTAATATATCATTAACCACTTGGCACGTAATTCCATGATTTTGTTTGGGATTAAATGTCATGGTCTGATACATATTATCAGCATTTATCAAACTCTTGAAGTATATTTTATTTACCATATAGTAGTTATAGATATTAGTTATATTTAAATATTACATCCCACCTAGTGGAGTGTAAGATGTATGAAGAATTATTACAAAAAGCAGGATTAACAAAAAATGAATCATTAGTTTATTTAACACTCTTAAAAATAGGTAAATCTCAATCAGGTAAAATTATCAATGAAGCTAAAATTTCAAGTGGTAAAATCTATGAAACATTATCTAAGTTAATAGATAAAGGATTAGTAAAATTAGTTATAGAAAATGGAATTAAAAACTTTATAGCCAATGATCCCAAGATGCTCCTTATATATTTAGATGATAAGGAAAAAGAAATTATTAAAAAAAGAGAAGAATTAGAAAAAGCTATTCCTCTGATGAATATCATTAAATCAAATGAAAAACTTGAAAACGTGGCTTTGATAAAAGGATTTAAAGGAATATCTACTATAGTATATAATTCATTAGAAAACGCGAAATATATAGAAATTATGGGACTAACATCCAATAAAGATGAAAACTTCAATAACTTCTGGAAGAAATGGCATAATCAGAGAGTGAGATTAAAGAAAAACGCAAAATGTCTGTTCTCTGATAAGAATACAGATTATTGGAAATTCTTTAAAAAATTAAAACATACAGAAGTTAGGGAAATAACAACATTAAGTCCATCATCAGTTATGATAGTTGATGATAATACATTTATATTTTCCTATCAAGAAGAATTCATATGTATACATATTCAATCATATTCTATATCAAGATCTTTCTCAGGATTTTTTAATAGTTTATGGAATATAAAAAACTAGTCCTTTCTTTTCATTATAAAAACAATTACAGTTATGAATATCAGTACTAGTATTGCAAATCCTATCTTTGATCTTGTTGTGAAATACATTATTGTTGATCTGAAAGTAGTTAGTGTTGCAGCTATGAATAATCCATACATCACACTATCATTTAATTTTAATAATAATGCAGCTCCGATTGTCAATAAGCAGAATAACACTATAGCTAAATATTTCCAACCATCATATGTTCTTTTCTGTTTTTCATAATCTTGTTGTATCTTTGTCTGTTCCTCTTGGCATTTATTTATCTGTTCCTGTGTAACATTATCATATCCATTTACAGGCATAGGTTTTGCTAGATAGCAGTCTTTATACATTGGATAATTTGTATAATCATATTGTGGGAAGAATATATTTGCTCCCATGAATACTAATGGTATATATAGAATAATAATTATAGCTGCAAATAATATCCTTTTCCAGGTTGTTCCTTTCATATCTATATTTACTTTTATTCTTATTTAAAGCTTTTTAATTATAAGTAAACTTAGTAATCTTCTTCTCATTTAGTTTATAATTATTAAAGAATTCTTTTTTAAAATCTTTAAACTCATTTTTCTCTATTGATTTTCTTATGTTTTTCATTAAGTTCTGTATAAAATATAGATTATGTATGCTTCCGTATCTCTCTTTTATAGGTTCATGTGTTCTATACAGGTGATGTATGAATGCTTTGCTATAATTTTTACATACAGAACATTTACAATTTTCATCTAATGGTTCTTCTTCATCCCTGTACATTGCTTTTTCTATGTTAATCTTTCCTATTGATGTAAATATTCCTCCATGTCTTGCATTCATTGTTGGGAATCTTGAATCAAAAGCATCTACTCCTAATTCTACTGATGTTACTATATCTTCTGGACTTCCTACTCCCATTAAGTATCTTGGTTTTTCTTTATCTAAATGTTTTGTACTAAATTTTATTGTGTTATACATTAGTTCTCTTCCTTCACCTATTCCTAATCCTCCTAATGCTATTCCATCAAAATCTAGTTTATTTATGAACTTACAACTTTTTTCTCTTAATTCTTTGAATGTTCCACCCTGGCATATTCCAAATAATAATTGTTTTTTATCACTATGTGACTTTACACATCTTTCTGCCCATAAATGTGTTATTCTTGTACATTCTGCAATATACTCTTCATTATTTCCGTAATGTGGTACGTAATCTAATGCCATTGCAACATCTGATCCTATCTCTTTTTCTATTTCCATTATATCTTCAGGTGTAAAAAATTTAACACTTCCATCATATGGATTCTTGAAATGCACTCCTTTCTCATCTGCTTTATGTAAGAATGCTTTGCTTAATATCTGGAATCCTCCTGAATCTGTAAATATTGTCTTATTCCATCTCATGAATTTGTGTATTCCATTAAATTTCTGTAAAATATCTAATCCAGGTTTTAAATGTAATACAAATGCATTTGCAATTATTGCCTCTGTTCCTATCTCCTCTAGATCTTTAGGACTTACAGCTTTTGGAGTTCCCTTTGTTGCTATTGGCATGAAGAAAGGAGTTTTAACAACACCATGTCTTGTCTTTAACGTTCCTGTTCTTGCTTCTTTATCTTGTGAACTTATCTTGAACATGAATTAGAGAATTTTTCTTGTGTTTATAAAATTATTTTTATTTCAAAACATTTATAATCTATAATTAATCTAAGATTTCTATGACATTAGTAACAAGTGTTTCATGGTTATTATCTTTTCTGACTTTAGTTGGTGATATTCTTATATTAATATTCTTATTGACATTAATATTTTCTAAAAAGAGATTTATCTCATTGAAGAACTTTATTGGGGAGAATGCTTTATTCTTTGCTTTCATAGTCTCATTGATTGCTACTTCTGGAAGTTTATTCTATTCTGACATTGCTAAATATGATCCTTGTAAGTTATGCTGGTTACAGAGAATTTTCATGTACCCTCAGGTTTTATTGTTAGGTATTGCTATGTTTAAGAAAGATCATAAGATTTCAGATTATATTATTCCTATGTCTATTATTGGTGCTTTGATTGCCTCTTATCATTATCTTGTACAGATTGAATTATTTGCTCCTCCTGCATGTTCTGCTGTTGGTTATTCTGTATCTTGTGCAACTAAGTTTGTTATGTCTTATGGTTATATCACAATCCCTATGATGGCATTGACTGCTTTTATTCTTATTATTCTTTGTATGTTGTGTTTAAGATATAAGAAATGATTTAATTTTAGTTATACATTGTTAATAAGCCAATAAAACGGTCTTTGGACACTGGACACGACACAGACGCTCGCCAGGTTTATATATTCTAAATCCTATTATATCTTATGGAATCTAATAATCATCTTGCAGTTTTTGAAGGTAAGAATATAAGAAAAACGTGGTATAATCATGAGTGGTGGTTTTCTGTTGTTGATATTGTTCAAGCTTTGACTGATGAAGTTGATTTTCAAATTGCTAGAAAAAATTGGAATAAAATAAGTCAGAGACTAAAAGAAGAGGGAAGTGAAGCGGTGACAAATTGTCACCAGTTGAAATTAATAGCTGAAGATGGTAAATTAAGAGAAACTGATTGTATTAACACAGAAGGTGCTTTTAGGATTATTCAATCAATTCCTTCTAAAAAAGCAGAACCTTTCAAGTTATGGCTTGCTCAAGTTGGTTACGAAAGAGTCAAAGAGATAGAGAATCCAGAACTAGCTCAGGATAGGATGAAGAAACTTTATGAGATGAAAGGTTATCCTAAAGAATGGATTGATAAGAGATTAAGAGGTATAGCGATAAGGCAAGAATTGACTGATGAATGGAAGAATAGAAATGTTAAAGAAAATAATGAGTATGCTATATTGACTAACGAAATATCTAAGGCTACTTTCGGAAAAACAGTTGATGAATATATAAAGTTTAAAGGCTTGAATAGAGAAAATTTAAGAGATCATATGAATGACTGGGAATTGATTCTTACTATGATTGGCGAAAAAGCAACAACAGATATCACTAAAGTAAAAGATTCTCAAGGTTTTGAAGAATGTAAAGATTCTGCTGTTGAAGGTGGAAATATAGCTAAGAATACTCGTAAAGAACTTGAAAATAAGTTAGGTAAATCTATTGTTTCTGATGAAAACTATTTAGGTTTAGATAAAAAGAAAAAACTAGTTAAAAATTAAATGCACCAGCCGGGATTTGAATATCCGAACATTAAGTTTTAATCTTAACATTTCCCGGATCAAGAGCTTACCTCTCTATAATGGAAGGCTCTAATGCTAACCGTTACACCACTGGTGCATATTTTTTGTTATTAAACTTTTAATTATAAACCTTTCCATTGATCTTTAACAACATAATTCACTTCTACAAGTCCGCTATCATAATGTTTTGTTTCTATCAGTTCTAGTTTTATCTCATTTTTTATATCTTTGAAAAGTTCTTTTCCTTGACCTATTATTATTGGGTGTATGAATATTTTCATTTCATTTATTAAATTATTATTAAGTAATATGCTTACTATTTCACTTCCACCAACTAGCCACATATCTTTTCCTTCTTGTTTTTTTAATTCTTTGATAAAATCTACAGGTGACTGTATATATTCAACTTTATTATTATTCCTGCTGAATACAATTATTTTCTTATCTTTGAAAGGCTCTTTTTCTAGTTTTAATGCTATATCATATGTTTTTCTTCCCATTATGACTGTATCAACTGAATTATAGAATGCTTTATATCCATAATCTTGATCATGGAACAACCAGTCCATTTCATCATTCTTTCCAGCTATGAATCCATCAAGGCTCGTTGCTATGAATAATATTATTTTTCTCATACTATCTAAAAATTTCTTATGTTTATATCACTTTTCACAAACCTTAATAAATCATTATACAATAAGATATAATATGTTTTATAAGTTATCAGTAAAAGAGGTTCTTAATGAGTTACACTCTTCTGTTAATGGATTATCTATTTCTGAAGCTAAGAATAGACTATTGAAATATGGCAAGAATGAGATACTTAACACTAAAAAATTTTCTATATTAAGATTATTTATATCTCAGTTCCAGAACTTTATTATTTATGTATTATTGGTTGCTGTTCTTCTATCATTGCTTTTTTCTGAATATAATGATGCTATTGTTATTGGTATTGTAATTATTATAAATACTCTTTTAGGTTTCTTTCAAGAATTTAAAGCAGAGAAAGCTATTGAATCTTTGAATAAATTATCTTCACCTATGGCTTTGGTTCTTCGTAATAATAAAAATATTAAGATTCCATCTAATGAGGTTGTTCCTGGTGATATTATCATTATTAATGAGGGTTCTATTATCCCTGCTGATGCTCGTATTATTGAATCTGTTTCTATGTTATTGAACGAATCATCTCTTACTGGAGAGTCCCTTCCTGTATCTAAGGATATTAATCTGATTAACAAGGAATGTATTATATCTGATCGTAAGAATATGGTATTTTTAGGGACTTCATGTGTTAATGGTCATGGTCAAGCAATAGTAGTTTCTACAGGTTTTAGTACTGAGATTGGTAAGATTGCTAAGGATATTCAAAAGTCTGGAGAAAAATTTACTCCTTTACAAAAGCAGATATCAAAACTTGGTATTTTTATTACTATTATTGTTTTATTCATCATAACTTCAATATTCTTACTAGATCTGTTCTCTGGTGATTCTTTATTGAATTCTTTTTTCACATCATTAGCATTGGCAGTTGCTGCTATTCCTGAAGGTCTTCCAGCAATTATTACTATTACTCTAGCCCTATCTACTCAGGTCATGCTTAAGAAGAATGTTCTTATCAGGAGATTATCTTCTGTTGAGACTCTTGGTTCTACTAATATTATCTGTACTGATAAGACTGGTACTCTGACTAAGAATGAGATGACTGTCTCTAAGATATTTGTTAATGATAAATTATTGAATGTTTCAGGTTCTGGTTATTCTCTATCTGGCAAGATATTATTTAATAATAAAGAATATAATCCAAGATTGATTGAAAACTTCCTTACTATATGTTTTAACTGTCATAATGCTTCTCTTCATGGTGATTCTGATCCTACTGAGAAAGCATTGATTGTTTTATCTAAGAAAGCTGGTTTTGATAAACATTATTCCAGGATTAAGGAAATTCCATTTAGTTCAGAATCTAAATTTATGCTTACTGTTAATGAAATAAATAATCATGATGTTTCTTTGATAAAAGGTGCTCCTGAAGTTATTTTATCTAGATGTAAATTTATTGAGATTGATAATAAAATTAAGCACTTATCCTCTAATGATATTAAAGACTTGATGAAAGTTTATGATTCTATGGCATCTGATGCTCTTCGTGTTCTGGCTTTTGCTTATTCTAAGAACTCTAAAGATTTTATTTTTGTTGGTTTTGCCGGTATGATTGATCCTCCGCGTGATGAAGTTAAGAAATCTATTATGGAATGTAATAATGCAGGTATTCGTGTTGTTATGATTACTGGTGATTATGAACTTACTGCTAAGGCTATTGGTTCTATGGTTGGTATCAAGGGTGATATTATCAATGGTAAGACTCTGGAATCTATGTCTATTAAAGATTTAGAAAAAGTTGTTGATAAAGTCTCTATCTATGCTCGTGTCAATCCTGAACATAAAGCTAAGATACTTCAGGCTTTGAAGAATAAGGGACATATTGTTGCAATGACTGGTGATGGTGTTAATGATGCTCCTGCCTTGAAAAGAGCTGATATCGGTATCTCTGTTGGTTCTGGTACTGATGTTGCTAAGCAGGCTTCTGATATGGTTTTATTGGATGATAATTTTACTTCTATTGTTTCAGCTGTCAGGGAATGTCGTGGTATTTATTCTAATCTTAAGAAGTTTATAAAATTTTTATTCTCTACAAATCTTGCTGAAGTATTGATTATATTACTCTCTATACTACTTGGTGTTCCTCTTCCTTTGATTGCTATTCAGATCCTTGTTATTAACCTTTTAACAGATTCTCTTCCAGCTCTTGCTCTTGGTGTTGATCCTGTTAATTCTTCAGTTATGAATTCTCCTCCTAGAAAAATAGATGAGAAGATATTATCTAAAAAAGATATTCCGAGTTTATTATTTGAGAGTTTAATTATTACACTTAGTGTTCTTTCTATGTTTTTAATTTATTATAAATCTAATTCATTGATTTATGCACAGACTGTTGCTTTCTCTGTAATGGTATTTGCTGAGCTATTTAATTCATTGAACTATAGGCTTGGCAATTCTTCACTATTTTCTATGGAATTTTTTAAGAATAGACCTTTATTATTGGCTATTATAATCTCTGTTATAGTCCAGTTATCAATAGTTTACATATTTAATTCACTATTTAGCACAGTTCCGTTGTTATTATCTGATCTATTATTAGTTATTTTAGCATCAAGTATTGTATTATTGATTAAAGAACCGTTTAAGTTATTTAATAAAACAAAATATATTATGAATTAAACATAACATTTTAAATCAATATGATAAAATATTTTCTATGGAATTTCCGGAAATAGTTCTTGAGGGTTTTGAAGGAAGAGAAGAAGCATTGAATAGAATAAAGAGGTATATCCATAAAAAAACTCCTGTCATGTATTATAGAACAACAGACCTTATTCATTCTAGAAGGGTTCTTTGGCATCTTGAAGAAGCACTTTCACATATTGTTTCTGTTTATGGAAAGAAATTTGATGTTGATTTTACCAGGACTTTAGCTTTTGTTCATGATGATGCTGAGATTATAAATGGAGATGTCCAGCTTCGTGATAAAGAAAGAATGACTCCTGAGGAGCTTGATGCTTTAGCAAAGAAAGAACGTGAGGCTATTCCTTTGGTTGTTAGAATGTATTCTCAAATAGCTAATGGTTATGATTATTCAATGTTGCTTCATGCAACTAAGGATAAAATCAGCTTAGAAGCACAGTTTGTATCGTTTTTCGATAAGTTTGATGGTGCTGGTGAAGCCTGGCATGAACTATGGGCAGGTAATAAGTATTTTTTAACTCCTGCAGGTGGATCTGATGGAAATGATGGTTATATTAGAAGATTGAGAGAGTTCCCTAAAAAATATCCTGCTCTAATTAATTTTTTTGAAGAATTTCCAGATTATATTCCTGAACATTTTGATTTTGATTCTGTGCTTAAAAATGGGAAATTGCACACAAGAGAGACTTTAGGAGAAAATAGTGGTTACGAACCTTATAAAAAATGGAAAAGAACAATTATAAGAAGGGAGGGAATTGAAAATCTTTTAACTCAATTAGAACATGAATAGTATTACTTCTTGACTACACTCTTTAATCTTTTCTCTTCTGTTTTAACTTCTTTTATTACTGCTTTTATCTGTTCATCTTTCCATTTCTTTGCCTTTAACGAGCTTAATATCTTATCATCTTTTATTCCTCTTTTTCTGCTCTCTCTTACAAAGTTTTTCACAGCTAAATAGTCTTTTTCATTGTTGAACATTAATATTGCTGGTTTATTTATTAAGTATTTATTCAGTAATCCTCCTTTGAAGAATAATCCAAAGTATACTATGACTCCTATTAATATAATTACTAATATCATCACCCAGTATGCTCTTTGTGGTTTACAGTCTTGTGCACAATTATCACTATTCTCTTGACTTACATCGCATATATTGTCTCCGCATACACTATCTTTATTTCCTGTTTTTACATCCTCTATGTTTTCTAGATCGCTTGGGATGTTTATTGTCTTTGTATTTAATGCATTGAATAATAATCCGTCTTCCAGTGTATATTCTATTGTATTTCCTGAGAATGTTATTATGTTTGGTGTTGTGAAATTATAATTTTCAGGAGTTATGACATCTTTTATTTTAGTGCTTGTAGGTATTACCTCATATTTCTGTCCGTTTCCTGTTATTGTTTTCTTTATATATAGGAAATCATCTATCCTTTCTTTGCTATATATTAATTTTATTGATCTTGCCTCTCCGTTTATTATTAATTCACTCTGTGCTCTTAATATCTGTGATCTTGCATTATCATTTTCAGCTATATCTGTTGGTATATCATTTATGCTTGTTATTTTTGGTGTGAATGTTGTTATATCAATGCTTATATCCATAGGTATTGTATTCTTTATTTCATTTAATTTGCTTGTTTTTTGCTCTTCTGTTAAATTTGTATTATTAGATGATTTAATTGCTGTAACTTCTGTGTATGCATTGTTTAATATCTCATTTAATCCTATCTGTTCTGCACTATCTTTTAATTGTGATGATCCTGATTCTATCTTTGCTCTTAATTTATTTATATCCTGTATTATACTGTCTGCTTCACTGCTTATGCTGTAATTTCCTTTATTTATTGTTAATGTCAATACCTCTCTTCCGCTTAATTCATCATCATCTGTAACTGTCAATACAACATTATAGCTGCTCTCATTTGTATATACATGACTTGTCTTTTCTCCCTCTGCTTTTGTTCCATCACCAAATTCCCATTCATATTTTATGATATCAGCTCTTATCTTTGTTGATGAACTTCCATCGAATAATACCATTTCTCCTGTCTTAGGATTTGTTGGACCATATCTTATGAATGCTTTTGGCACATCTACTACTTTGAAATTTATTCTTTTACTTTTTAATATTCCATTTAAAGTATTTATCTCTGCATATATCTCATTTGTATTTCCTTTTGTGTTTGGTGCTATCAGATTCTTTATATCTGTTAATTGTCTCTGTATTGTTCCTGTATTGTTTATTCTCTCTGCTAAATAACTTAATGTAGCAAAACTATTCAATTCTCTTGCTATTCCATCATATTCATATTGTATTGATGGGTTGCTTAATATTACTCTTCCAGGTGTTTTTGAGCTTATACTTATTGGTACTAGTAAACAGGTATCGCACTCATTATTTTGCAGATAATTATTTATTACATCCTTGTCTATTGTTACTCTTATGCTATTATCTAATACATTGTTATATTTTGCATAATCTCCATATATGTAATAATCTTCTGATAAGTCCTGTCCGTTAGCATATCCTGACATTATCTTCTCATCTAGATCAGTTCCAAGTTTAAAATAATTTGTTGCATACTCATCACCAGTTGCATATGCGCATAATGAATATATACCATCTTCTGCTACATCTTTATCTATTTCACAATTTACTTCTTGTTGCATTCCAGTAAATGTTTTTATCTCGCAGCATTTTTCTGTACTGCAGTCTGGTTTGTACCCTAATGGTTCTTTTGTCAATGTTAAGTTTAGTGTTGCATCATTTACTAATCTTTGTACATTTGCTTTCAATCTATATTTTTTTGATGCATTTAGTATTACGCTTTCGCAGAATATATCTGATCCTCTTATGTATACTGAGCCGTCAGGTGTATTATCTGCTAGATAACTTCTGTTTAATTGTTCATATCCTAATAATGTATTCCCTTGATATTTGTAATCATTTATATTATCATTTCCTATGTCTATGCTTACATCACTTGGTTTGTTTTCATTGAATGTCTCGCCTTTTATGTCAAACTGTATGCTGTTTACAGATATTTTCCCAGCTGTTCTATCCCTTCCTGAGAAATCTAATCCTAATACTGTCTTTTTTTCCTGTTTGCTGAAATCAACATTTACAATGTTTAAATTCTCTCCATTCTTTCTGTATTCAGCTTCTAATAGGTCATAATCTTCAAGCAGGTCTATTATTTGTGTTTCATATACTTCCGAGTTTACATGGAATGATAATTTAGAATCTTTTAATATTGGCTCAGTGAAATTGAATATTACATATCCATCAAAGCTCTGTCCAGGTCCTACTTTATCTTTTGTCAGGTTTATATCAAGAAAACTTGCAGTTGCAAAATTAGCTAATAATATTATAAATACTAGTAATATGCACCCCTTTAACACTTTCATTATATATAATTGTCTAGAACTCCTTTAAAAGTTTTCCCCTTTCCTGTTCTATTACCTTTATCTTTGCATTATCAAATTCTTCTTTTATTCCATGTATACTATAAAGGAATATTCCTAATGCACTTACTTCAGATATTGGCTGGCTTGTTACACTTATATTATAATCGCTTAATTGATAATATTCTGGTTCTACTTTCTCCCCTCCTACTATTATAAGTTGTTTTTCTTCTTTTTGGAGTTTTTTAACATATTTTTCAAAACTTAATCCATACATTGTCAGATGACTTATTGTATATCCCTGTTTTTTCTTATCTTTTATCAATTGTATCTCATTCTTTATATGTTCTATCTTGAATGGTCCACCGAATTTTTCTGTTATTTTATCTATGCTTGATTCCATCTCAGAATCTTTGTCTCCTGAATAATATATTGCACTTGCTCCTAAACTTCTAGAAGTTAATCCAACATGTGTTGTTATTCTCTTATCTCTTGCAATTCTATGGTTTAATCTTAGTATTTCTATTTGCATTTTATCTTACCTACTATAATCTCATTTACTTTTTCAGGTGTTCCTTTTGCACCTATTTTTATTATCCTATTCTTATAATATTTCAATAATGGTTTTGTCTCTTTCTCAAAGACTTTGAACCTATGTTCTATTACATTGTCTTTATCATCAGTTCTTTTTTCTATTTTTGCTCTTTTCAATAATCTTTTTTTCAATAATTTTAATGGAGCTTCTAATACCAATATAATATCCGGCTTGTTTATCTTATCTAATATCCTTGCCTGGCTTATTTTTCTTGGATATCCATCTATTATGAAATTATCTTTTGGTATATGTTTCATCATTATTGGTTCTATTATCCTTTCAGGCAATAAATCCCCGTTATCTACTATTTTTTTTATAGAACTATTTTTCTTCATCTCTTTTTTGATTATATTACTTGCAGTTATATGTTTTAATTTTAAGTATTTTGCTATTATCTCTGCCTGTGTACCTTTTCCAGATCCTGGTGCTCCTATTATTGCTATTTTCAACCGAAAAATCTCTCCTCTTTTTCTTCTATATTATTCTTCCACGATTCTCTCATTGTTTCTGCAACTTCTTTTAGTTCTTTTTTGAATTCTTCCCATTTGATTAATAAGTCTTTGATATACTCTATGTCATTTTCATCTGTTGTTTCTATGTCTAATAATAATGATCTTCTCTCAAATATCATAAGTTGTTTGTGGACTTTTACTAACTCTAATCTTCTCTCTTCTGTGAATACTGAATTCTCATATGCTATTATCTGGCTCTGTGAATTTGGATATATCACATTCTCTATTATCCTTGCAAAAAATAATAGTTTATCATTCATTCTTCTTCTTATGGCTCTTGTCAAGAATTCTTTCTTCTCTATGGAACATATTTCGAAATCATCATTTATTTTTTCAAATTCTGGCAATTTGTATTTCTTGCTTACTTTTTCATATTCTGTTTTTATATCAAAATTTTCTTCTTTAGCCATTTTATTGAATTAGTGTTTAAGTTTTATAAACTTTTTTATAAGTTGCTTGAGCCTCAGCCGTTCTATAATCTGCTATTAAGCACAGGTTCTGTTGATATCATTGACCCAAGCATTTACGTGTGCATGTTTATGTAGAAGAAAATGTTTATTAGGCTTTCTTTAATGTTTATTCTAAGTTTTCGTATGATTGAAGAGCATATACTGGTTCTCCGTTTAAAAAACATCCAAGAAGATTTCGTGGCAAAGAATATCCTGACTTATTAGCACAGAAAAACGGACTGCCAAAATTAACCTTTACTTTCCCACTTAATACAGGAATGTTATCAGTTCCTAAATATCCAATAGTTATAACCTCTTCATTTTTTCCAATTATTTTATAGGCTTTTAAGATAAGTTCATCCATATTGCTTACAGCTTTAGCCATTGTAGATTCTGCTATTGTCCCAGTGAATGTACTATTATTGATATTCCCTTGTGAGCTTAAAGTTCCAGCTATTCCTAAAACCAAGCCTGCAAGACCTCCAATAATTGTTTTTTTCATAATAATTCTATAAACATTAAATTTAAAAGATTATTTAAAAGCCCTCGCCGAGATTTGAACCCGGAACCTTTGCCTCTTTAGTTATATAATACCAAGGCAATGCACCGCCGTTATGCTACGAGGGCTTAAAGTTGTGCATTTATGAATCTTTTTAAGTATTTTGTAAATTTTCCAAAAATTTAAGGGAAAAACTTATAAACTACTTTTACTACTTTAATTACTATGACTACTAAACCTATAAAAATAAGTGAAGAAAACTATGGTTGGCTTCTTCAAGTAGCCGGAGACCTCCAAAAAATAAAAGGCAAAAATATAACATTAGATAATGCACTTACATATATAAGAAAATATAAAAAGGATGGAAGTGCGGAATTTTTATTAAAGTTTGCAGGAAAATGGAAGATGAATGATGGAGAAGCTGATAATTTGAAAAAAGAACTTAGTGAGGGGTGGAAAAAATGGAAAATAAAGTCTGTTTAGATTCAAATTTTTTGATAGATTTACTTAGAAATAAAAAAACTGCAGTTGAATGGTTGGAAAATAATAAAGAAAAACAATTTTGCACAACTTCAATAAATGTATTTGAATTGTTTTATGGGGCTTACAAATCAAATAAGGGAACAGAAATAGATTCATGTGAATCATTATTTGAGGGTTTGCCTATATTAAACTTGACAGAAAGATCAGCAAAAAAAGCAGGAAAAATTGCCGCAACATTAGATAAAAATGGAAAACATAAAGACTTTAGAGATATTTTAATAGCTTCAGTAGCTATAACAAAAAATATTGGTCTTAAAACAGAAAATAAGAAGGATTTCGAGAATATAGAAGGTTTAAGATTAGTAGTTTAATAATATTTTACTATTTTATATAATCAAGTATTAATTCAACAAGTCTATTTGGTAGTTGATGATCTGGGTATTTGCTTTCTAAAGGAACGTTAGGGACTTCAAATTCATAATGCCCAGAACTGCTTCTGAATGGTTATCTATAATCAAACTCATCTAATCTTTGTTGTGTAAAAACTTCAACAGCAAATTTTGTCAATGTTTCTTTATCAACTTTTTCAGCTATTCCTGTTGGTATGTATATAACTGTTTGTCCGCGAAATCTTCTAATCAAACATTCATTTCTTGAAAATGCTTCTTCTACGTCTTTATGCAAGGCCATAAGTTGTTTCTTTTATGTTAATTTATAACAATTATTGTGATTCAGTTAACTTTTTAATTCTCATTGATATCTAATAATATATGAAAGGTTTTCTTATCTATCCAACATATGAATTAATTGATAATAAGTCCTATGTTGTCTTATTCGGGAGATTAGAAAATAATCAGAGTTTCATATCTATGCATGAATGTAAGCCTTATTTTTATATCAAGAAATCTGATCTTAAAGATGCTCTCTCTTTAGAAGATTTTGAACATGAAAATAATCATTTCAAGAACTTTAGTTCAGAAGAAGTCATCAAAGTAATATTGAATGTTCCTGCTGAAGTTCCTAAATTAAGAAAGAAATTAGAAGAAAATAGTATTGAATGTTATGAGGCAGATGTCAGGTTTGAATATAGGTTTTTATATGATAATAATATTCAGGGTGGTTTGGATATTGATGGAGATTTTACCTCTTCTGAGAAAGTTGATCGTATCTATAAGAATCCAGATATCAAAGGTGTTTATTACAATCCTTCAAATCTTAAAGTGTTGAGTATTGATATTGAATCTAGTAAAGAATCTTCTGAGATCTATTGCATGAGCCTGGTTTGTGGTGATGAAAAACATTCTATTATACAATCATCTAAGAAATTAAAGAATGCTATATCATGTAAAGATGAGGAAGAACTTTTAGAAAAATTTATTCAGTTAGTTAATACTATTGATCCAGATGTTATTACTGGATGGAATGTCATTGATTTTGATCTTAACTTAATATATAAAAGATGTAAAAAATATAAAGTTGAATTTAATCTAGCAAGGAATAATTCCAGATGCAAATTAAGGATTCAGGATAATTTCTTCATGGATAGCAAGGCAGATATTCCTGGACGTCAGGTTCTGGATGCTCTTCATCTTATGAAAGTCTCTTTTATTAAAGTGAATGACTACAAATTAGAGACTGTCGCTTCTCAGATTCTTGGTGAAGGTAAATTCCTGAAGTTCAAGGATCCTACAAGTAAATATAAACTATTGGATGATCTTTTTATGAATGATCCTCAGAAATTGGTTGATTATAATCTTAAGGATGCTGAATTAGTTTTGAAGATTTTAGATAAGACTAAAGTTCTTGAACTTACTATTCATCGTTCATTACTTACTGGTATGCCTTTAGATCGTGTTAATGCTTCTATTGCATCTTTGGATTCTATTTATCTTAAGGAATGTATTAAGAGAAAACTTGTTGCTCCTACAGGTAAATTCTCTACAAAAGAGTCTCCTATTAAGGGTGGTTATGTAAGGGAGTCTAATCCTGGAATTTATGATCATATCTTAATTTTAGACTTTAAATCTCTGTATCCTAGTATTATGAGGTCTTTCAATATTGATCCTTACTCTTATGTTCCTGATTGTTCTGGTAAGGATTTGATTCGTGCTCCAAATAATGCATGTTTTAAGAATGAGGATGGCATTCTTCCAGAGATTTTATCTAAACTTTTTGTTGTTAGAGAAAAAGCTCGTAAAGAAAAAGATGAACTAACCAGGTATGCTATTAAAATTTTAATGAATTCTTTTTTTGGGGTTCTTGGTAATCCAAGCTGCAGATTTTTTGATATGAAGATGGTTAATGCTATCACTTATTTTGGACAGTTCATTATTAAATTGACTGGTGAAGAGATTGAGAAATTAGGTTACAAAGTAATATATCAAGACACAGACTCAAATTTTGTTGTCTCTAATGCTAAAAGTTTGGAAGAAGCTAATGTTATTGGTAAGAAGATTGAGAAACATATTAATGATTTTTATAAAGACTTTATTAATAAAGAATACAATCGTGAAAGTTTTTTAGAACTTAATTTCGAGAAATGTTTTATTAAATGTATAATGCCGAAGTTGAGGAAATCTGAGGCTGGTGCTAAAAAACGTTATGCTGGTTTGGTTGTTAAAAATAACAAAGAAGAGATTCAGTTTGTTGGGTTAGAATTTATAAGAGCAGACTGGACAGAACTTGCCAAAAAATTCCAATATGAACTATTCGATAAGATTTTCCATGATAAGGAAGTTGTTGATTATGTGAAGAACTTTTTAAAAGACTTGAAGAAAGGGAAATACGATGAATTACTTATATATAAAAAAACAATGAGAAAAGAGATGGAAGACTACTCTGTAGATACACCAACGAAGAAAGTTGTAGATAAACTGCTTCTAAAAGGGATAAAATTAGATTCTAACATTATAAGTTATATAATGACAGAAGACGGACCAGAACATATTGAACATTTAAAACATAAAATCGATTATGATCATTATATTGACAAACAAATAAGGCCAATTGCTGATGCTATTTTAATCTTCTTTAATACAGAT